>QJZS01000025.1 GCA_003247345.1 Spirochaetales bacterium | reverse complement strand
GGTGTTTGCCGCAAGTGTTATGGACGTAACCTTGCAACCAACCGCCCTGTCGTCATTGGTGAGGCTGTCGGTATCATCGCTGCCCAGTCCATCGGTCAGCCTGGAACTCAGTTGACGATGCGTACCTTCCACGTCGGTGGTACTGCTTCAACCAGTTCTGAGGAAAGCAAACTTTCCTTCAATTATCCTGTGATTATCGGTAATATCACCGGTACTCGTGTAATCAGGGAAAGTGATGGTGTGGATGTATTCACCCGTAAGGGACATATTGAGTACTTCCGTGTAAATACAATTTTGGAAGCATCGTCTTTCGACAAGCTTCTTGTAAAAGATGGTGTGGTTATTGCAAAGGGTGTTCCTTTCTATGAAAAAGATGGAGAGGTCATTAATAGTGAAGAGAATGGTACCGTCAAGATTGATGGATCAAGAGTCTATTTGGTTGGACATTCTACCGATCAGGTCGTAAAGACTGGATCTGAGCTGTTGATTGAGAGTGGTGTCTTCCTTGAGCCCAAGACTCCGTTGGTAACATTCGACCCCTTCAGTGAGCCTGTTCTTGCTGAGGAAGGTGGTTTCTCCCACTTTGTAGATATCAAGTTGGGGACTACCTTGGTTGAGGAAGTCAACGAAGAGACTGGAAACATCGAGAAGAAGATTACCGAGCATAGCCTTGAATCCTTGCAACCTCGCATTGAAATCACCAGCGGGGAACATGGAAAGGGTGATGTACTTGCAGTCTATTTGTTGCCGGGTGGATCCTATTTGCAGATTCAAGACAACATAAAGGTGCCCAAGGGCATGATTCTTGCGAAGTTGTTGAAAGAAGGTGTGAAAACCAAAGACATCACCGGTGGTCTTCCCCGTGTTGGAGAGCTCTTTGAAGCTCGAAGACCTAGGGTGGCTACAGTCTTGGCACAGGTTGCCGGGCAGGTGGCCTTTGGCAATATCGTGAAAGGAAAGAGAACGATTCTCGTTACCGATCCGTTTGGGGGTGAATACAAGCACATGGTCCCGATGGGCAGAAACCTGCTCGTTCGTGACGGTGACCTTGTTGAAGCAGCCGAGCCATTATGTGACGGTTCAATCGATCCACATGATATCCTTGACATCCTCGGTGAGAATGCTTTGCAGTCATTCCTTGTGGACGAGGTCCAGGAAGTCTATCGAATGCAGGGCGTACAAATCAACGACAAGCACTTGGGTGTTATCGTGAGACAGATGCTCCGCAAAGTAGAAGTGGTGCATGTTGGTGATACCAACTTGATCCACGGACAGCAAGTTGATAAGTATCGGTTCTTCGAGGAGAATGAACGGGTTATGGTAGAAGGCGGTGAACCTGCAGTTGCACAGCCACTCCTTCTTGGTATTACCCGAGCATCCTTGAGCATCGATTCATTTATCAGTGCTGCCTCCTTCCAGGAGACCACCAAGGTCTTGACAAATGCCGCAATTGCTGGTAGTAAAGATGAGTTGCGTGGATTGAAGGAAAATGTCATCATCGGCCATTTGATTCCTGCCGGAACCGGCATGCGTGTCTACCGAGATGTAAAGCTCAAAGATGAAGAGTTGTTGAAATTGCAGCAAAAAGTTGATGCAGTGAAAGCTTCCCGTCATCAGGAGATGATCGGAGACGATGATTTTGACATTGAGGATTTAGCAGACATGAAGTCCGTAGGTGATGCCGTGGATGTGGACGATTTGGGAGACGAATAACCGGAACCGCCTGTTGGCGTAACGGAACTCGTTACCGATCGTGAGAAACCACACCACCGTGTCCATGCTGGGTTACGGATTTTACATATGATGTGCTGCCCGTAGGGTGGCACAGATCCCTGTTTTTGTGAGATGCAGTGGGTCAGAGAAAATTAAGGGAGTGTATCCAAAAGATGCCTACTATTAATCAGCTGATTAGAAAGGGAAGAAAGACAATCGTATCAAAGACGAAGTCTCCAGCCCTCGATGGTTGTCCCCAGAAACGTGGTGTTTGCACCAGGGTCATGACTGTCACCCCAAAGAAGCCTAACTCTGCACTTAGAAAAGTTGCTCGTGTGCGACTTTCCAACGGAATCGAAGTTACCGCGTATATTCCCGGTATCGGACATAACCTGCAGGAGCACTCGGTTGTTCTTCTGCGCGGTGGAAGAGTCAAGGACCTTCCTGGTGTTCGTTATCACATTGTTCGCGGTGCCAAGGATACTCTTGGTGTTGCAGATCGTAAGAGAAGTCGCTCCAAATACGGTGCAAAGAAGCCCAAGGCTTAATAAGGGAGGAGTTGGAATATGTCAAGAAGATCTACTGCTCCCGTCAGGGAAGTTTTGCCGGATCCCGTATACGGGAGTGTTATTGTTGAGAAGTTCATCCGCCGCATGATGTTTGACGGTAAGAAGTCTCTCAGCACCAAAATCATTTATGATGCTATGCAGACCATTGGAGAGAAGACTGGCGAGAAGCCACTTGATGTCTTCCTCAAAGCTCTGGATAACGTCAAGCCTGTTGTTGAGGTTAAGAGCCGTCGTGTCGGTGGTGCAACCTATCAGGTACCTGTCGAGATTCGCGAGAATCGTCGTGAGGCACTTGCAATGCGTTGGATTATCGCTGCTGCTCGTTCCCGCAATGGTCACAGCATGTCCGAAAAGCTTGGTTCTGAGCTTTTGGACGCTTACCAGAACACAGGTTCTGCCTTCAAGAAGAAGGAAGATACCCACAGAATGGCAGAGGCCAACAAAGCTTTCAGCCATTACCGCTGGTAGTAAATTATCAACCAAAAAGCCGACTTTTCTATCAAGAAAGGTCGGTTTTCTTTTATCTTCATAGAATTACACAAAATCGCTTGACATAAAAACAGGTTTCACGTATATTGCATAAGGTCCGCATAGCTATGCCTATGTGGGAGTTTGTAGAGCCAAACCAATTATTGCAGAAGCAATGATAAGGTGGTTTCAGGCAGTACGAAGTTTTTTATAAACTTATACTATGTCGTCAGGGTGAATTCTTCGCGCCTGCCGACCTCTGGAATCTCTCTTATATTTTTGCTTCCTCATAATTAGTTTGTCTCAATCGAAATGGTAAAGGCTTTGGGCCTTTATGAGCACATATTAATTATTTTTTGTGACTGTAACATTGGAAAGTCACAAGGAGGAAATGATGGCAAAAGAGAAGTTTCAGAGGACGAAGCCACACGTAAACGTAGGAACCATCGGTCACGTTGACCATGGTAAGACTACCCTTACCGCAGCAATTACCATGCACTGTGCTAAGTTGTTCGGCGATAAGGCTCTTGCTTACGATTCAATTGACAATGCCCCTGAGGAAAAAGAGCGTGGTATCACCATTAACACCAGACACGTTGAGTATCAGTCTACCAATAGACACTATGCACACGTTGACTGCCCGGGACACGCTGACTACATTAAGAACATGATCACCGGTGCTGCACAGATGGACGGCGCCATCATCGTCGTTGCAGCAACTGACGGTGCTATGGCTCAGACCAAAGAGCACATCCTTCTCGCTCGCCAGGTTGGCGTACCTTGCTTGATCGTATTCATCAACAAGGTTGACCAGGTTGACGATCCTGAATTGGTTGATCTCGTTGAAGAAGAAATGCGCGACCTGCTCCGCGAGTATGGTTTTGACGGCGACAACGCTCCTGTCATTCGCGGTTCTGCTTTCGAAGCAATGACCAATCCTGATGATCCTGAGAAAACCAAGTGCATCGACGAATTGCTCGACGCAATGGATAGCTTCATTCCGCTCCCAGAACGTGCTATTGACCAGCCTTTCTTGATGCCGATTGAAGACATCTTCTCCATCTCCGGTCGTGGTACTGTTGTTACCGGTCGTATCGAGAGTGGTATCATCAAGGTTAACGAACCTGCTTCAATCATTGGTATCCGTGAGACTCGTGACACTGTTGTTACTGGTGTTGAAATGTTCAACAAGCTTCTTGACGAAGGTCAGGCTGGTGATAACATTGGTGCACTTCTTCGCGGTGTTGACAAGAAGGACGTCGTTCGTGGACAGGTTTTGGCAAAGCCAAAGTCAATCAACCCACACGCCAAGTTCTCCGGTACTGTATATGTACTGAGCAAGGACGAAGGTGGTCGTCACTCCCCATTCTTCAGTGGTTATCGCCCACAGTTCTACTTCAGAACTACCGATATCACTGGCACAGTAAATCTGCCTGAAGACAAGCAGATGGTACTCCCTGGGGACCACACTGATATCAACGTTGAGCTCATTCACCCAGTTGCTATGACCAAGGGTCTCCGCTTCGCTATCCGTGAGGGTGGTAGAACTGTTGCTTCCGGTCAGGTAACCGAGATTCAAGAGTAAGACTACTGACGAATGTCTTGCCACCATCTTTTGATGATGGCAAGGCCCGTTTTTTGGAGGAATTATGGCTAAAGAAAGAATTCGAGTTAGGTTGAGAGGCTTTGATATTGAGCTGGTAGAACAGAGCTCAAAAGCTATCGTAGATACTGTTGTCAGGGCCGGCGCTACCGTGTCAGGACCTGTTCCTCTCCCGACTCGTGTCAACAAGTACACTGTCCTGAGATCGCCCTTTGTCAATAAAAAATCTCGCGAGCAATTCGAGATGAGAACCCACAAAAGGTTGATTGACATTTTGGATCCTACATCAAAAGTCATGGATGCCCTCATGAAGCTTGAGCTCCCTGCCGGTGTGGATGTAGAGATTAAACAGTAAGAGAGTTGAGGTAAGAGATGTTAGGGCTTATCGGCAAAAAAGTTGGAATGACACAGGTGTTTGATGCGCAAGGCAGGCTCACACCCGTGACTGTAATAAAAATAGAGGGCAATGTTGTTGTCTCAGAACGCAATGAAGAGCAGAACGGATATTCTGCTGTTGTGTTGGGTTCCGTTGACAAGAAGAAAAGCACTATCACCAAACCATATGCTGGACAATTCAAAGATGTATGTGAACCAAAGCAGCATGTGTCGGAATTCCGCGACTATGATAATGATGTCAATGTCGGCGAGGTGTTGGGCGTGGATATATTTAAGGACATCTCATTTGTGGATGTTACTGGGACTTCTAAAGGTAAAGGTTTCGCCGGTGGTATGAAGCGTCATGGCTTCAAAGGCGGCCGTGCAACTCACGGTTCAAAGTTCCATCGTGATATCGGCGGTACCGCTATGTCTTCCACCCCTGCACGCACATTCAAGGGTCACCGGATGGCTGGCCACATGGGTAATGTTAGGACGACTGTCCAAAACCTGAAGGTTGTCCGTGTCGATGAAGAGATGCAGGTACTTATGGTCAAGGGTGCAATCCCTGGCCCCGCCCAGAGTGTCGTCATCGTCAAGAAAGCGATCAAGAAGTAGGGGCGAGATATATGGAAACGAAAGTCTTTTCAATTGACGGCAGTGAAGTCAGAACTCTTGAGTTGAACGATGAAGTATTCAACAGAGAGATCAGCGACGGAACTATTTACTACGCCGTAAACAACGAGCTTGCAAACCGCCGCGTCGGCACTGCTTGCACGAAGACCCGTGCTGAGGTTCATTACAGCAATACCAAACCATTTAAGCAGAAGGGTACCGGTAACGCACGTTCTGGTGATAAAAAGAGCCCTGTCTGGGTTGGTGGTGGTACGATTTTTGGACCAAGACCACGTGATTATAGTTATTCACTTCCCAAGAAGATGAAGAGGCTTGCTATGAAGAGCCTTCTCTCTATGGGAGTCAAGGAAGATCGTCTCGTAGTCGTAGAGGATTTTTCCATCGAAAGTGGCAAAACCAAGGATCTGAATCAGATTCTCAAGAATTTCGTGAAGGATGAGAGCAGAACCATTCTTATCCTCAAGGATGATGATGCTATGGTGCGCCGAGCTGCTAGGAACATTCCGTACCTGCGTGTTCTTTCCTACAACAGGCTTTCTGCAAAGGAATTGTTGTACGGGAGAAAGCTCCTGGTTCTGGAAGGGGCTGCTAAGAATTTGAATGAATTCTACGGCGACAAATAAGGGGACCGGAAATGAGAGCAGACCAAGTAATTATTGAACCCGTTCTGAGTGAGAAAACAAATATCGCTCGTGAGGGTGAAACGAAAAAGTATTCGTTCAAGGTCCGTATGGACAGCAACAAGTTCCAGGTCAAAGACGCCATCAAGGAGCTCTTTGGTGTGGATGTTGTATCTTGTAACGTAATGATTGTGAAGGGCAAGCCGAAATATTCACGCGGCAAGGGTGGTTCCATCCTTGGTAACACCGGTGACTGGAAGAAGGCTGTCGTAACCTTGGCCAAGGGTGATCACATCCAGGCCATCGAAGGCGTATAAGGAGAATTTGGAATATGGCTCTTAAATCATACAAGCCCAATACTCCCGGCCTTCGCCAGAAGACCACTTTGGTCTTCAGCGAGCTGACTGCCAGCAAGCCTGAGAAATCCTTGACCATTGGACTTAACAAGAAAGCAGGTCGAGATACCTTCGGGCGCATCAGTGTTCGCCGTAGAGGCGGTGGCCATAAACGTGCATATCGTATTATTGATTTCAAGCGTGACAAGTACGGGATTCCCGGTACCGTCAAGACTATCGAATACGATCCGAACCGCAGTGCAAACATCGCATTGATCAACTACGTTGACGGCGAGAAGCGCTACATGATTGCTCCTAGAGGCATCACTGTTGGAACAACCGTTCTCAGTGGCCCTGATGCTCCACTCCAGGTTGGAAACTCTCTTCCTTTGAAGAACATTCCACTTGGTCTTACGGTGCATAACATTGAGCTTACCCTTGGCCGAGGTGGTCAGCTGGTACGCAGTGCCGGTCTTGGTGCTACTTTGGTTGCTAAGGAAGGCGATTATGTAACACTCCGCTTGCCATCAGGCGAAATGCGCTTGGTTTTTGGTGAGTGCTACGCTACCCTCGGGCAGCTTGGCAACGAAGATCACATGAATGTCAGTCTTGGTAAGGCTGGTAAAAGTCGTCACCTTGGTAAGAGACCAAAGGTTCGCGGTGTAGCAATGAACCCAATCGATCACCCACATGGTGGTGGTGAAGGTAGAACTGCTGCTGGACGTAATCCTGTTTCTCCATGGGGCAAGCCGGCAAAGGGTGGAAAGACCCGTTCCAAGAAGAAGCCTTCTGGCGCATTCATCGTTAAGAAGCGGAAGTAGGAGTAGAAAGTGGCTAGATCAATCAAGAAAGGTCCTTTTATTGAGAAAAAACTATATAAGAGGATTCAAGAGTCTCTTAAGACAAATCAAAAGCAGATGATCAAGACATACTCTCGCTGTTCTACGATCATCCCTGAAATGGTGGGGTTCACAATTTCTGTTTATAACGGGAAGACTTGGATTCCAGTATATGTGACGGAGAACTTGGTTGGACACAAACTCGGTGAGTTTGCTCCTACCAGAATTTTCCGCGGTCATGCTTCCGACAAGAAGGTTGGTTAAGCGTTATGGGTAGTAAGATGGAAGAAAAGAAAGGTTATTCAGCAACTGCAAAGTATCTGATGGTATCTCCTTCCAAGGTTCGCCCCGTCGCTAATCTTGTTCGGAATAAGTCATATGTAGAAGCAGTAGCAATTCTTGAGGCTATGCCTCAGAAGGGATCTGGTTTGATTCTGAAGGTTTTGCAATCCGCTTGTGCTAATGCACTTGATCAGAACAAGAAGATTGATGAAGAGAATCTTGTGATCAAGGACTTGCAGGTTAACGAGGGTCCACGACTCAAAAGAGTTTGGCCGAGATCCCATGGAAGACGGGATATTCTGCTGAAGAGGATGTCACACATTACCGTCGTCGTTGACGAAAAAGCAAGCGTGAGGAAATAAATGGGCCAAAAAGTTAATCCTATTGGGCTCCGCCTTGGAGTCAACAAGACCTGGAAGTCTAAATGGTATGTAGACCCCAGAGAGTATGCGGACACTCTGCATGAAGACTTGAAGCTGAGAAAAGCTTTGACTGAATGCCCAGAAGTCCAAGGAGCTGAGATTTCGGATGTTGAAATCATTCGTAAGCCCCAGCGCATTACAATCGTGATCACCACCAGTCGCCCTGGCATCATCATTGGTAGCAAGGGTGCCAACGTCGAGAAGCTTGGAGCTAGACTCCAGAAGCTTTCTGACAAGAAGGTACAGATCAAGATTAAAGAAATTAAGAAGCCTGAAGCTGATGCTCAGTTGATCGCTTTGAATGTTGCTAAGCAGCTTGTTTCTCGCGGTTCTTTCCGCAGAGCAATGAAGATGGCTGTTACCAAGGCAATTCAAAACGGTGCACAGGGTGTCAAAATCCGGCTCTCCGGTCGTATCGGTGGTGCAGAAATTGCACGTTCAGAATGGATGAAGGAAGGAAGAATTCCTTTGCACACTCTGAGAAGTGACATCGACTATGGATTTACCACTGCTAATACCTCCTTTGGTGTCATTGGCGTCAAGGTTTGGGTATTCAATGGTGAGATCTACGATCGTGCAGTCAAGAATGACGCAGGCGGTTTGGTAAGAAAGCCAACCAAGAGCGAAGCTGCTGAGGCAAGGAGTTAAGAGCCATGCTTAGTCCAAAGAGAATTCAACACAGAAAGAAACAGCGTGGCACAATGGACGGTGTTGCACACCGTGGAAATTTCCTTGCTTTCGGTGAATTTGGCTTGCTTGCCCTTGAACCGAAGTGGATTACCAATCGCCAGATTGAGGCTGCCCGTATTGCAATGACCCGTCACATTAAGCGTGGTGGTAAGGTTTGGATCAGGATTTTCCCCGATATGCCTTACACAAAGAAGCCCGCTGAAACAAGACAGGGTAATGGTAAGGGTAACCCAGAAGGTTGGGTAGCCGTTGTTAAAACCGGTGCCGTGATGTTTGAGATGGGTGGCGTACCTGAGGAATTGGCTCGTGAGGCTTTGGAGCTTGCAGCTTCCAAACTTCCGATCAAGACGAAGTTTGTCGCCAGAAGGGAAGTGGAGTAAGAGTATGAAAAATTCATATAAAGAATTGACCCTTGACGAGCTGGTAGCAAAGAAGGAGCAACTGCACAAAGAGTACTTCGACCTTCGCATGGGTAAAGTGCTCGGACATGTGGAAAATCCACTTGCTGTTCGTACCGTCAGGAGGAACATCGCTCGTGTAAATACCCGCATTCGTGAGTATGAACTCGGAATCCGGAAAGCGGCTAAATAAGGGAGAGCGATTCAATGGAAGCTAATAAGAAAAGTTTTACCGGCCGGGTGGTCAGTGACAAGATGGATAAGACGATTGTCGTCGCTGTTTCCTCGAAAAGACTGCATCCCCTGTATAAGAAGTATGTGACCAGCACCAAAAAGGTGAAGGCGCATGATGAGAGAAACGAGGCTAATATCGGCGACACAGTACGTGTTGTTTCTTGCCGCCACATCAGCAAAGATAAGTGCTGGCGTCTTGTGCAAATCGTCGAGCGCGCTCGCTAACATAGGAGATAGACGATATGGTACAGATGCAGACATATTTGAATGTAGCGGACAACAGTGGTGCAAAGCGTGTGCAATGCATCAAGGTTCTTGGTGGTAGCCATCGTTATGTAGCCAGTGTCGGTGATATCATTGTCGTGGCTGTAAAGAATGCACTGCCAAACGGCGCCATCAAGAAAGGCGACGTAATGAAGGCCGTGATTGTTCGTACTAAAAAGGAATACCGCAGACCTGACGGTACCTATATCAGGTTCGATGACAACGCTTGTGTTATCATCGATGCCAACAATAACCCGCGTGGTAAGCGTATCTTCGGACCCGTGGCCAGAGAGCTGCGTGATGGGTACATGAAGATTGTTTCTCTCGCGCCGGAAGTGTTGTAGGAGTTATGCACATGAAGCTTAAGAAAAACGACACCGTTAAGATTATTGCTGGGAAAGACAAAGGTTTGACCGGCAAGATCGTTAAGGTAGACCGTGAAAAAGAAAGGGTCGTTGTCCAAGGTGCTAACATGGTTAAAAAGACCATGAAGAAGAAAAATCAGCAGGACAAGGGCGGCATCGTGGAAATCGAGGCTCCGATCCATGTTTCCAATGTAGCTTTCGTTACCAGTAAGGGCGATACTACTCGGATCGGGTACAAGTTTGATGAGAGCGGCAAAAAGGTTCGCTATGCCAAGAAAACCGGGGAAGTGATCTAATGGAAAAGTTTATACCAAACCTTAAGAAAAAATACCTGGAGACAGTTGCTCCGGCACTGTTCGAGGAATTTGGCTATACCTCTAAAATGCAGACCCCTGCCCTTGAGAAAGTTGTAGTCAGTGTCGGTGTCGGCGAAGCCATCAATAATAAGAAACTCCTCGACGCAGCAGTCAAGGAGCTTGAGCAGATTACCGGTCAGCATGTTTTGAAGACCAAGGCAAAGAAATCCATCGCAAACTTCAAACTTCGTGAAGGACAGGAAATCGGCGCAATGGTTACCCTTCGTGGTGATAACATGTGGTTCTTCCTTGAAAGATTGATCAGTATTGCTCTTCCCCGTGTTAAGGACTTCAGGGGCGTTAAGCCCAATGCCTTCGATGGGCATGGAAATTACTCCCTCGGTATTACCGAACAGATTATTTTCCCTGAGATCGACTTTGATAAGATCGAACGCGTAAGCGGCTTGAACGTCGCCATTGTTACAAACGCTAAGACCGATGAAGAAGGTCACGCCCTGCTTGAAAAGCTTGGCATGCCTTTCAGTAAATAAGGGGTAAGAGACATATGGCAAAGAAATCAATGATCGTAAAGGCTAATAAAGAGCCTAAGTTCAGCACCAGACACGTCAACCGCTGCAGGATTTGTGGCAGACCCCGTGGCTATATGCGCCAGTTCGATATGTGCAGAATCTGCTTCCGCAAATTGGCTAGTGAAGGCCAGATTCCTGGTGTTACCAAATCCAGTTGGTAGGAGAGAAAAATGGCTGTAAGTGATCCAGTTGCTGATATGCTGACCAAAATTAGAAATGCTAATATGGCAAAGCATGAAAAAGTAGATGTTTCTACTTCAAAAATGAAGCTTCAGATTGTGAAGATTCTTAAAAATGAAGGTTATATCAAGAACTTCAAGAAGGTTACCAAAGATGGAATTTCCTTCATCCGCGTTTTCTTGAAGTATGATGATATGCAGAGTCCTGTGCTCCATGGAATCGAACGTATTTCCACCCCTGGTCGTCGTGTTTACACCGGCTATCGTGAAATGCCTCGTATTTACAATGGGCATGGTGTCGTCGTAGTTTCTACTTCTACAGGTGTTATCACCGGGAAGAAGGCTACAGAGAACAAGGTCGGTGGCGAGCTGATCTGCTCTATTTGGTAAGGTGGTAAAGAATGTCCAGAATTGGAAAATTGCCAATCACAGTACCTCAAGGGGTCAAAGTTGCCATCAACGATGGTTTGATTAATGTTGAAGGTCCAAAAGGGAAGTTGAACTGCCCTACAAGACCTGAAGTAAAGATTGCCATTGAGGCTTCAGAAGTAACGGTTCTTCCAAAAGACGAGTCAAAAGAAGCTAACAGCTTCCAAGGCTTGTATCGCCAGTTGATCAACAACATGGTAGTTGGAGTTTCCAAAGGATTCTCCAAAACCTTGATGATCAATGGTGTCGGTTATCGTGCCGATTTGAAGAGCAACATCCTGACTTTGAACCTCGGGTACTCAGAATTGATTGAAGTTGTACTTCCCCAGGGAATCACCGCTGTTGTTGAAAACCCTAACAAGGTTGTCATCAGTGGTATCGACAAGCAGCTTGTTGGTCAGACCTGTGCAGAGATTCGTTCTCTCCGTGAGCCAGAACCTTATAAGGGTAAGGGCGTTCGGTATGAGGATGAAGTTATCAGACGCAAGGCTGGTAAGACAGCTTCGGCAAAGAAATAGTGGGTAGGTAGATAAGATGAATAAAGTTGCTGATAAGAGAAAGAAACTTGCTCGTCGTAAGTATCATATTCGTAAGAATATCTCCGGTACCGCAAGTCGCCCAAGGATGAGCGTATATCGAAGCAATTCCCACATGTATGTTCAGGTCATCGACGATGTAGCTGGTAACACCCTTGTTGCTGCAAGCACTTTGGAAGCAGAGCTGAAAGGCCTGAAGAACACTGTTGCTGACGCTGCTAAACTCGGGGAAGCTATTGGGAAGAGAATGCTCGATAAGCAGATCGAAACTTGTGTATTCGATCGTAACGGCTATCTGTTCCACGGAGTTGTCAAGAGCATCGCAGACGGCGCACGCAAAGCTGGCGTCAAGTTCTAGGGGGATACTGTGGATAGATCGAGAGAAAGAGATAGAGATAAGAACGACGGGTACGTCGAAAAGCTGATTAAGCTTAACCGTGTTGCCAAGGTTGTTAAGGGTGGTAGAAGGTTCTCCTTCTCAGCTCTGGTAGTTGTTGGTGATCAGAACGGTAAGGTTGGTTATGGCTTCGGTAAGGCTAATGATGTCACTGAGGCAATCAGAAAGGCTGTTGACCGTGCTAAGACAAGCATGATTGTTGTTCCGATGAAGAGGACCACTATTCCTCACGAAATCCTCGGAAACTACAAGAGTGCAAGCGTTTTGCTGAAACCTGCAAGACCTGGTACGGGAGTCATCGCTGGTGGTGCTGTACGTGCTATTTGTGACGTCTGTGGTATTTCTGATATCCAGGGCAAGTCACTTGGCTCTAAGAACGCCATCAATACCGTTAAAGCTGCATTTGATGGACTTGAGCATCTCTTCGATGCAAAAGCTGTAGCGAAGAATCGGGGTAAGTCCCTGAATGAGATGTGGGGGTAAAAGATGGCTGAAGCAAAGAAAATCAAAGTTACCCTGGTCAAGGGTCTTGCCGGTACCCTGCCTAAGCAGAGAAAGACCGTTAAGGCTCTCGGACTTGGAAAGATTTCCAGCTCGGTTGTACACGAAGCTACCCCTGCAACGCTCGGGATGGTCCGTGTAGTAGCACACCTTGTGAAAGTCGAGGAGATGTAAGATGGGACAGATTCACGCACCGAAAGGTGCCAATAAAAAGAAAACCATCGTAGGACGTGGTGCTTCTTCGAAGGGTCGCTCCTGCGGTAGAGGCCATGACGGTCAGAACTCCCGCTCCGGTGGTGGTGTACGTCTTGGTTTTGAAGGCGGTCAGATGCCTTTGTACCGCCGTGTTGCTCGTAGGGGTTTCTCCAACAGTGTATTTAAGAAAGAGTATGCAGTGGTCTCCCTTGATGTTATTTCTGCCAACTTTGAAGACGGTGATGTCGTTACCCTCGACGCCCTTAAGGACGCTGGGTTGGTTAAGGGATACGATACACAGGCTAAGATTCTGTGTAACGGCGATCTAACCAAAAAGGTTGTCATTGATGGTTTGAAGGTTTCCGCAAGCGCAATCGAAAAGATTAAAGCTGCGGGTGGCGAGATTAAATAACAAAGAAGGGCTTTATGGCAAACTCCTTAGTTGAGATGTATAGAATCAAGGATCTCCGGAACAAGATTTTCATTACTCTGGGCCTGCTGATTGTCAGCAGGATCGGAGCTGTGATTCCTATCCCTGGGATTGATCCAGAAGTTCTGAAATTGTATTTCCTGTCCCAGAGTTCAAATTCGAATATCGGTCTTACCGAGTATTTGAATTTCTTCTCTGGCGGAGCATTTTCTAACTTCTCTCTGTTTATGTTGGGTGTCATGCCTTACATCAGTACTCAGATTATTGTACAGTTGCTGATGTTGGTTGTTCCATCATTGAAGAAGTTGGCTCAAGATCCGTCTGGACATAAGAAGATTCAACAGTACACCAGATATGGTACGATCATTGTTTGTTTGATCCAGTCATATGTAATCACCATTTACGCACAGTCAATTCCTAACGTAATGACGATTAGTGTTGTGCCGTTCACGTTGATCGCTATGCTCACCGTGACAACAGGCTCGATGTTGTTGATTTGGATTGGTAACAAGATCACCCAATGGGGTATTGGAAATGGTATCAGTTTGTTGATCTTCGCCGGTATCGTTGCAAGATTCCCCAGAGCCGTTTCGGTTCTTTTCCAGAACATCTCTTCTGGAGTTTTGAACCCGATCGTCGTTTTGGTGGTTTTCGTTATGTTCTTGGTAGTTGTTGCTCTTGTAGTGTATGAGGAACAAGGAGTTAGAAAGATTCCTGTGAACTATGCCAAGCGTGTGGTAGGCCGGAAGATGTATGGCGCTCAAAGCACCTACATTCCTATCAAGGTCAACCCATCAGGTGTTATTCCAGTAATCTTTGCTAGTGCTTTGCTTTCTTTCCCATTGCAGATTGCTACTACCTTGGGACAAGAAGTGAGGTGGCTTGCCTCCTTCGCTAATTGGTTGAGTCCGCAGGGTGCCCCCTATCTGATTATCTACGCCCTGTTGATCATAGGTTTTGCCTTCTTCTATACCCAGGTTTCTATGAACCCTGTGGAGATGGCTAAACAAATTCGTGAGAATGGTGGTTCAGTTCCCGGCGTACGTTCGGAGAAATTGGAAGAGTATCTTACAAGGGTACTTAATCGCATCGTTCTTCCCGGTTCCCTGTTCTTGGCTTTTATCGCCTTGATTCCGACGCTGGTGCAGAAGTTCTTCAGCTTCCCCTCTACTGTTGCAATGCTGTTCGGTGGAACGTCACTCCTCATTCTTGTAGGTGTTGACCTTGATACCATGAGACAGATCGAGGGTGTTATGAAGATGCATCACTACGACGGATTCACCGTTGACGGCAAGAAGAGGAAGTCAAAACATATTTAGGCTAGGAGCTAGAACATGAAAGTAAGAGCAAGTGTCAAACCGATTTGTGACAAATGCAAAGTAGTCAGACGGAATGGGGTGGTCCGAATTATTTGTGAAAACCCCAAGCACAAGCAGAGACAGAGATAAACAGGGTTCGGCGTAAGCCTTCCAACTCTATTAGAGAAATTCAGGAGGCCATTAATGGCGAGAATTGCAGGTGTAGATTTGCCGAACAAGGCAGTGAAAATCGCCTTAACCTATATTTACGGGATTGGTAGGTACTCGGCGATTGAGATTTGTGAAAAAACAAAGATTGATCCCGATACAAGCATCAATACCCTTTCCAATGATGATTTGGCAGTATTGCGTAAAGTTATCGAGGAAGAGTACAAAGTAGAGGGACGTCTGAGAACAGAAGTCGCTCTGAATATTAAGCGCCTTATGGACATTGGCTGCTATCGTGGCCTTCGTCATCGTAAGGGTCTTCCAGTACGCGGACAGAGGACTAAGACCAATGCCCGTACTCGCAAGGGTAAGAAGAAGACCGTTGCGTCCAAGAAGAAATAAGGAGCAGATAGCAGATGGCTACTACAAAACGTAAAGTCAAAAAGACGGTATACGAAGGGAATGTCTATATTCAGGCTACCTTCAATAATACCATTGTTACCGTTACAGACCTCAACGGGAATGCGGTATCATGGGCAAGCGCCGGCGGACTTGGTTTCCGTGGTGCAAAGAAGTCCACTCCCTATGCAGCACAAACCACAGCTGAGAAGGCTGCCAAGGCTGCTATGGATAGCGGATTGCAGGAAGTTAACGTATTTGTGAAGGGACCTGGTGTTGGACGTGAGAGCGCCATCAGAACGCTCGGTGTGCTCGGACTGAAAGTTCGTTCTATCCGTGACGTCACCCCCATCCCACACAATGGATGCAGACCTCGCAAGAGTAGAAGAGTCTGATGAGGAGATAGCAGATACATGGCAAGATATACTGGACCTAAATGCAGATACTGCAGGGCCGAAAGGACTAAGTTGTTCCTCAAAGGTGAACGTTGCCACAGCGGCAAATGTCCGCTCAATGACGCCAAATCAACCGGTCTTCCGGGCAAGGATCCCCGCGCTCGTTCCAAGAAGCCGACCGACTATGGTTTGCAGCTACGCGAGAAGCAGAAGCTGAAGAGAACCTATGGAATGCTTGAGAAGCAATTCAAACTGACCTTTAACGAAGCAGCAAGAATGCCTGGTAAGACCGGTGAAAACTTGATTATGCTTCTTGAACAGAGACTTGACAATGTGGTGTTCCGCCTCCACTTTGCTTCCAGCAGAAGTCAGGCAACTCAGTTGGTTAGCCACGGTCACGTTTTCGTGAATGGCAAGCGCGTTTCCGTTCCTTCCTACCGCCTCCGCCCAGGTGATGAGGTTTCCGTAGGTACAAGTGGACAGAAGATGCTGATCATTAAAGAAAACCTCAAGGAATACACCAAGTCTGGCGTATATCAGTGGCTGAGTCTGGACGTGGATGCGATGAAGGGTACCTTTGTTGCTGTTCCTAGGAGAAGTGAAGTCACCGAGCTCGAAAAGATTAACGAGCAGCTGGTTGTCGAGTTGTATTCCAGATAAGGAGTAACCATGGCACGCAAAAACCTTCTGAAGGGCTTTAAAAAGCCCAAGGGGATAACTTTCGAACATAGCGCAGTTGAGCCTAACTATGGAAAATTCATCGCTTACCCGTTTGAGAGAGGCTTTGGAACCACGATTGGCAACACGCTACGAAGGGTTCTCCTCTCATCGATCCAGGGGTATGCCGTCACTGCTGTAAAGTTCACCAGCTTCAATGAAGATGGTGTTCCCCATTTGATTTCCAGCGAGTATGAGCAGCTCCCAGGTGTCCGCGAAGATATTGCGGATATCATTGCTGCACTGAAGAAGCTGCAAATCAAGATGCCTGAGGATTCCGAGGGGACAAACCTCCTCATCGAATGCAAAGGCCCAGGCGTAGTGACTGGTGCAAACTTCGAGCGTGACCAGGTTGAGATCACCAACAAGGATCTGATGCTCTTCACGATGATGGATGATGCCAACATCGAGATGGAAGTTCAGATTGACCTTGGTAGGGGCTATGTCCCGTCTGAAATCAACGAGAAGTATGTGGAAGAGATTGGGACTATCCCCATCGACGCCAGCTTCTCACCGGTTACTCGCGTAAAGTATTCGATTGAACCCACTCGTGTTGGCTATCGTAGTGATTACGACAAGCTTACACTGGAAATCTACACTGATGGTACTATTGTTCCTCAGAATGCACTTGCCGAAGCTGCGAAGATTGCGAAGGATTACTTCCAGATTTTCATCAACTTCGATGAGACATTGATCAACAACAATGATGAAGTTGATGAAGAGGAAGAACGCGTTCGTAAAATTCTCAGTACATCCGTTGAGGAACTTGAACTCACTGTTCGTTCCAGCAACTGTCTGAAGAATGCTAACATTCGCACCATTGGCGATCTCACCAAGAAAACTGAGGAAGAGATTGCGAAGACAAGAAATTTCGGCAAGAAGAGTCTCCAAGAAATCAAGGAGAAGCTGAAGGAATGGAATCTCAGCCTTGGGATGACCGACTACAGCGTTCTGAAGACCGCAATCAAAGTACCTGGGAACAAGGAAGAAGAGAATGAAGCATAGGATTGGATTCAATGCGCTTAATAGAAATACGGCTCACCGTAAAGCCCTTAAGCGTAACATGGTGACCTCACTGTTCAGATATGAACGGATTGAGACCACTAAGGCAAAGGCTCTGGAAGTCCGCAAAATGGCAGAGAAGATGATCACCCGTGCAAAACTTGACAGCGTTGCAAATCGTCGTCAAGTTGCAAAGGATATCACCGATGAAGCTGTTCTCGCAAAGCTTTTCACAGAGATCGCTCCCTTGTTTGTCGAACGTAAGGGTGGTTATACCCGCATACTGAAGACTGGCAACCGCCTCGGGGATGCTGCAGAAATGGTAATCCTTGAGCTGGTCGAAAAGACCACAAAGCCCGAGAAGAAAGCCGCTAAGAAGGCTGAGAAATCGGAGGCCAAGGCTGAGAAGACTGAAAAGGCTGAAAACGCTGAAAGCACAACTGAAAAAGCTGCTGCAAAGAAGCCAGCTGCTAAAAAGCCCGCTGCTAAGAAACCAGCTGCTAAGAAGTCTACTACAACCACCAAAAAGGCCGCAAAACCAGCCGCTAAGGCTGAGAAGAGTGCAGAAGAGGAAAAATAAGCCTCTTTCAGGTCTCTTCAACAAATTAACTGCCCGTATGGGCAAAGCCGCTGTTGTTATGACAGCGGTTTTTTATTATACGTATGCCTATCGATTTCTGAACATATTGTGAAATAGTTGTACTGTTAGTAAAGAATGATGCACTCTTTAGCCTTGACAATTGTGAGAAGCGTCCGTATCATTGTACCATTACAATAGGGGGTAGTATATGACCAATATACTTATCATCCTCCTTAGTTGTTTATTTGGTATCATCTTAGGTTGGTTAGGCCGTTGGCTTTATGCGAAATTTAAGCTTACCTCAGCTGAACAGAAAGCGATTAGGCTGAATGATGAAGCTATAAAGGAAGCGGAAGCGAAGAGCAAAGAGCTCTTGCTTGAGACTCGAGATCAGTTGTTGAAAGAACAACAACAGCAAGAACGAGAGGCTAGAGAAAGACGGATTGAGCTTCAGAGGCTTGAGAGACGACTCCTTCAGAAAGAGGAGAATCTTGAGCGTAAGCAAGCCGATTTGGATGTCATCAAAAAGCAATTGGGAGAACGGGAAGCAGAGCTTTCCAAGAAGGAACTAGAGGTTGCCGAGAAAGAAGGTAGCCTGATTACTGAACTTGAACGCATTGCTGCTATGTCTGCCGATGAAGCGAAAAACATCATCATGGAGACAATGTACAACGATGCGAGGAGAGATTCCCAGCTCATGATCAATAAGATTGAGCAGGAAGCGCAACTCTCCGCTGACAAAAAAGCACGAGACATTGTAGTAACCTCGATCCAAAGGCTCGCAACGGAAGTTGTCAGTGATGTGACCGTAAGTTCGGTCAGCCTGCCCAGTGATGAAATGAAGGGTAGGATCATCGGCCGTGAAGGACGAAACATTCGAACTCTGGAGACCCTTACAGGGGTGGATGTCATCATTGACGATACTCCTGAGGCTGTGGTCATTTCTTGTTTCGACCCGGTTCGTAAGGAAATTGCACGAGCTTCTCTGGAACGACTTGTTCAAGATGGCCGTATTCACCCGGCTCGGATTGAAGAAGTGGTAAACAAGGTCTCCAAGGAAGTTGGAAGAATCATTGCGGATGAAGGTGAGAAGGTAATCTTCGATCTTGGTGTCCACAACGTAAGCCCTGAGATGATTCGTGCCTTGGGCCGTCTGTATTTCAGGACAAGCTACGGACAGAACGTACTCAACCATTCCAAGGAAGTTGCCGTACTTTCCGGCATGATTGCAAGTGAAGTCGGGGCAAACAGCGAACTGGCACTCCGTGCAGGTTTGTTGCATGACATCGGAAAAGGAATCGAAACCGAGGGTGATGCAAACCATGCTGAACTTGGTGCCGATATGGCCAAACGTCTCGGTGAAGATGCCAAGGTTGTTAATGCCATCCTTGCCCACCACAACGATGTGGAACCGCAAACACTTGAGGCTGTTATTGTACAGATTGCAGATGCAATCAGTGCAGCACGACCTGGGGCTCGAAGGGAAACTTTGGACAACTACATCAAGCGTCTTGAATCGCTTGAGCAGATTGCTGAGAGTTTCGAAGGCGTGGACAAGGCCTATGCCATCCAAGCCGGTAGGGAATTGCGCATACTCGTGAACAATGATCAGGTCAATGATGATGGGGCTAAGGATATTGCCAAAGGTATTGCCAGCCGCATCGAAGCTGAACTGAGATACCCCGGTAGAATTAAGGTGACCATCATCAGAGAGATGAGGGTCGTTGAATACGCTAGGTAGGTTGTTCGTGGCTGATTCAAAATCAATGGTAGTCCTGCTGCTAGGGGATGTCTGTGGACAACCTGGGAGCAGGGCTCTCTTTCTAGGGTTACATACTCTCATAAAGGACTTCCGTGCAGATATGGTCGTAGTGAACGGCGAGAATGCTGCAGGGGGGTTTGGCTTGAATGTAGCCTTGATGAACCAATTCTTTTCACTTGGGGTCAATGTCATAACCAGTGGAAATCACATCTGGCAGCAAGAAGACCTCAGACCTTTGCTCGACAGTGAGAAGCGCTTGCTTCGGCCTGCGAATTATCCACCCCAGGCGCCTGGCCATGGATCGGTTGTGGTCGAAGTAAAGTCTCAAAAGGTCGGAGTGCTCAACCTTCAAGGTCGACAATCTATGCCTACTATCGATTGTCCTTTCCGAGTAGGTGCTGAGCACGTTGCAAAGCTACGGAAACAGACTCCTTTAATCCTTGTGGATTTTCATGCAGAAAGCCCTGAGGAAAAGGAAGCCTTGGCTTTGTATCTAGATGGAAAAGTCTCAGCTGTTGTAGGGACCCATACCCATGTGCAGACAGCAGATGAGAAAATACTGCCCCAGAAGACGGCTTACATCACCGATTTAGGCTTGTGCGGGCCTTCAGAGAGCGTCATTGGCTCAAAACCGGAACTTTCCATTGAGCGCCAGCTCACGCAGATGCCGATTCGCAGTGAAATTGCTGATACGGCTCCTGTGATTCAGGGAGTATGTTTGACGCTTGATGTTTCAAACGGCCAAGCACTCAACATTGAAAGATTCACGAGGACATACGATATTTGATGAAAGCCAAAAAGGTAGCATTGCTGAAGATTCTTACTCAGCAATTTGACCAATACACCAAGGATCAACTCACAGCATTTATTGTTTGTCGTAATGTGTTGGTTGATGGTGAATTGGTTGCAGACCCTCGCCAGCTTGTCTCTTCTGATGCCTCTCTCTCCTTTACCTTCGATACCTATGTTTCCCGTGGCGGATACAAACTGGAACATGCACTAAAGCAGTTTGATTTGGATGTCCGGGATTTGGTAATGCTTGATGCAGGTTCTTCAACAGGCGGTTTCACCGATTGCCTTTTGAAACATGGAGCCAAGCTTGTTCATAGTGTCGATGTTGGATACAACCAACTGGATTGGCGATTAAGGACTAATTCCCAAGTTCTTGTGCATGAGAAGCAAAATATTATGACGCTGGAGTCGCTGGACCCCCCATGTGATGCAGCAGTTTGCGATCTTTCATTCCGATCGATTGCAGGAGCTGCCAGTCATATACTAAGGCTATGCAATAACAGTTATCTGGTATCCCTGATCAAGCCACAATTTGAAGTCCCCAAAGGCCTTGAAGATTTCAATGGAATCGTAGAGGATCCAAAGATTCTCAGTGATGTGATGCTGAGGGTCTATGATCTACTGGAGGAAGATGGGGTCGGTATCCATAAGGTTACAATTAGTCCTATACGGGGACATAAGGGAAATATAGAATTTCTTGCATTGCTGAAGAGTAAAAAGGGAATGGGAAAGGAAGCCTTCGAAAGCCAAATTACTGCTCTGTTGTCGTAAAAACCTTGCCGTTTACGAGAATCACCACATCCTTGATGGAATTGAAAACAAGAGCCGTTTGCCTAAGTTGTGTTTCCGCTTTTTTCAGATCTGTACTGTTTAGAAAAGATTCGTTCAAATCAATGTACAAAATTCGATTGGACAGCGTGAGCCCGATGAGTTGGGTTTCTGGAGCTATATACGATAGGGTGCCTGCTTGCAATGCTTCGCGAGAAGGTCCTGCAAGTAAAGCTTCGTAGGTATCATGATACACGCTGCCGCCAAGGCGTTCCTGCCTGACGGTGAAAATTTTGGGTTTCCCATTTTGATCAAGGAAAGCGACTTGTACATCTCTTGATAGATTGTTGGGGCTTGTCTTAGGTTTTTCGTTAGCGAATAAAGTCAAAACTCCACTTTCCAGTACAGCTGCTTTGACACGAGGATACCCCAAAGCGCCGACTACAAGGGTAAAAAGAATCCAAATCAATAAAATCAGTATCGGGCGATGACTTCTCTTCTGTTGGGGGATCTCGGGTTGTTCCATCAGAGGTATTCTATCAAAACACTGGTTAGGTTTCCAGCTTTACATCTGACCATAAAGCCCGTATAGTACATAACATATGAGGATATTCAAGGGTATAGCAGCTTCTGATGGGGTTGCGAAAGGCAAAGCGCTGGTTCATCACAGCGCTGCTGTGGCAGCAGAAAAGCGTCATATCCTTGCAGATGGAGTGGAAGAGGAGCTGAGCAAGTTCCGAGAGGCGGTCACAACGGCCAGAGATCATCTGCAAGAACATTATAATTCAGGAATAACAAAAGAGTCGAAGGATATCCTTGAGACCCATCTTATGATGCTCGAAGATCCTGAATATATCGATCAGATTGAGAAATATATTACTACGAATCTTGTCTGCAGCCAGTGGGCGATTGAATCGGTAACGACCGATATGGTTGCTTTGCTCAAACAGACAGGGGATGAAATGCTTAGTGAGCGTGCGCTTGATGTCCAGGATATTTCGATGCATTTGATGGATGCGATCAAGGGCGAAGGCGGAAAGCAGATGAGCGATCTGGATGGTGATGTCATCCTTGTTGCCGACTCATTGATGCCCTCGGAGCTATTCAGTATGGACAAGACCCATATCCTAGGTATCAGCCTGGATGGGGGTGGTCGTACAAGCCATGTAGCAATTTTGGTTCGCGCTTTCAATATTCCCACGGTCTTGGCTGCTGGGGGAGCCTCCAAGACGGTCAAGGATGGAGATGAAATCATCATTGACGGATCCTACGGAGAAGTGTATATCCGGCCGGATTTGACTGTGGCTCAGATGCTTGATGAACGGTTTGCGCTTTGGCAGGAACATGAGGCAGAGCTCCAGAAGATGGTGAAGCTCCCTACCGTAATGACCGATGGGCATTCGATGCAGTTGAAGGCAAATATACAAACCTGTATCGAGGTAGGTGCAGTCCAGGAGTGTGGCGCCTCAGGTATCGGGTTGTTCCGTTCCGAGTTCCTGTTCATGGAGTCATTGGAATTGCCCTCAGAGGAACGACAATTCAATGCCTATAAGCAGGTGCTTGAGTCAATGTCACCTAAGCCCGTGACAATTCGTACCATTGATATAGGCGGAGATAAGATTGTCAGTGGATTGGGAATCGATGAGGAAAACCCGGTCCTTGGTTGGAGAGCTGTGAGGTTTTGTCTTTCCCGCAAAGATATATTCACTGTACAGTTAAGAGCATTGCTACGAGCCAGCGTATATGGTAAGTTACAGATCATGTTCCCTATGATCAGTGGGATCGAGGAGTTGAATGCTGTCCTGCATCTTTTTGAGCACGTCAAAGATGATTGCAGGCGTGAACAAATACCCTTCGATCCTGATATCAAGGTAGGGTCCATGATAGAGGTTCCTTCTGCAGCGTTGTGTGCAGATATCTTAGCAAAGAAAGTCGATTTCTTTTCTATCGGAACTAATGACCTTATTCAATATACGATTGCCGTCGATCGTGGTAATGAGAAGATTGCCTATCTCTATCAACCATTTCACCCCGGGGTTCTTCGATCAATCCAAATGATTGTAGAGAAAGCCCACCAAAACAACATACCGGTAAGCCTCTGCGGGGAGATGGCTTCCGACCCACTTTGTTCCGTGCTGTTGGCAGGAATGGGGATGGATGAACTCAGTATGGGATCACAGAGCCTGTTGCAGGTGCGTAAATTGTTGCGCTCCGTTTCGTATGAAGAGGCACAAGGACTTGCACAACAGGTACTGAAAATGGATTCCTATCTGGCTATTAATACGTTTATAAGGGAGTGGATGTATGACCGATTCGATCATTTCACCACCATCTGACACACCAGAAACTCCGGCTAAGATGCCTGTTGTTTCTATTTTAGGACGCCCAAATGTGGGTAAGTCCACCTTGTTCAACCGCTTGATTGGCAAGCGTAGAGCTATTACTGACCCCACACCTGGGGTTACTCGTGATCTCATCCCCGAGCGTTGGCTTTTGGGGAATCACCCTGTTACACTTGTTGATAGTGGTGGAGTGAAGGTTGAGCGCGAAGGGTTCGATGAATTGGTGGCAAATAAGAGCCTCAGCCTGCTTGCCGAGAGTGATGCGATTATCTTCATGATGGAATGTACCGAAGTTACTGCTGAAGATCAGGAGTTGCTTGGTGCTTTGCGTCCTTATAGCGACAAGGTCGTTTTAACTGTAAACAAACTGGATGACCCTAAACGCGATGACTTGCTTTGGGAATACTATCAATATGGATTTCAGCGAGTCGTCGGAATTTCTGCAGCCCACGGTTTGGGCATTGAGGATCTTGAGGATACTTTGATGGGTATGCTTGATCTGATAAGCCTAGAAGAAGCCCCTGAAGAGGCCGAGCGGGTAAAGATCGGTATCATGGGCAAGCCGAATACCGGAAAATCAACTTTGACGAACTTATTGGTTGGTTCCGATGTATCAATTGTCAGTGATATTGCCGGAACAACTCGTGATGTTATCCGAGGTGCTTTCTCATATAAGGGAAGTGATTTCACAGTTTTGGATACTGCTGGTATCAGAAGGAAAAGCAAAGTCGAGGAAGATGTCGAATACTATTCTGTCAACCGAGCTATAAAAACGATTGACGAAGCCGATGTAGTACTGCTAATGGTCGATAGCATTGAAGGCCTCAGTGATCAGGATAAGAAGATTGCCAATTTGATTGTACGCAGAGGCAAAGGTGTGGTTCTTGTACTCAACAAAATCGACCTGCTCAGCGGAATGGGAAATGAATTGCAGGCAATCAAGGACAGAATGAGATTCCTGTTCCCTATTCTTGGGTTTGCTCCCATTACTGCAATCAGTGCCTTGAAAGCTCAGGATATTGGCAAGTTGCTCGATACCGTATGGGGTGTCTGGAAGCAACTGAATAAACGCATAGAAACCGCACAACTCAATGAAGCAATCAAAGAGTGGGGTGAGGCCTATCAGCCTCCTCGTGGTACCCAAGGCCATTTCAAGGTGTATTATGGGACTCAGATCAGCACAAACCCTGTAAAATTCTTGATTTTTGTGAATCGTATCAAGGATTTCCCCCCGATATATATACAGTATCTGAAGAACTGTATTCGTCGGGATCTTGGTTTTGCAAGTATCCCTATTGAGATTGATCTGCGAGAGAGAAGGAGAAATCCTTCGCTGCATGAACGTGGACCTAAGAAACCTTCTACGGTAATTACCCCTAAACGTGAAGTGAAAAAGAATGAAGGGGGAAGAGCGTTTGCAAAGCCGAAATCAACGAAGCCAGGAAACAAGGCTGCAGTTGATAAGGCAAGAAAACGCAACGAAAAGCAGGCCAAGCGTAGTGCCCCTAAGAAGCGGGGTTGAACATGGGTTTCTTTTCCGATCAAGGAATCAAGGTGCTTTGCCTTGATATTGATGGGACGTTATATCCCAAATGGATGCTGAATGCGAGGATGGTAAGATCTCTCTTTCCCTCTCCTCGTATTGCAATGGCTTTTAATTGGGGACGTAAGGAGTATCGTAGGGTGCAGGATTCGCATCCTACCGTACCTGCATCTCGTGATGGTTTGCTTGATCGCCAGGCAAAGTTGGTAGCTTCTCGTCTCCATAAAAACAATGATATCCAACAGATAAAACAAGCGATTGATTCGCAATTCTACCAGGCGTGGAGCCGATCGTTCCTTTCCATCAAAGCCTATGAGGGCATGGTCGATACGCTTAGGAAGGCGAAGCAGAAAGGTTTGAAGATTGCAGTTTTCAGTGATTTTCCCATAGCGGAAAAATTAAAGACACTTGGGATCGAGGATTTGGTCGATATTGCCCATAGTGCAGAAGATAGTGGATATTTGAAACCAAGTCCTACTGCATTTTGTTATATTCTTGACAGACTTGGGGTTGAACCTGATCAGATTCTGTATATGGGTGACAGTTATTCCAAGGATTGCCAAGGAGCAAAGAGAGCCGGGATGTATTCTTGCCTAATCACAAAGAAACATAAAAAGTCTCTCTCTGATGCAGATTTGATAGTTGGCTCTTGGAAGGAGTTTGCTTCTCTGGTACTCTGAGTTGGTAGGAGGGTCGGTATGGGACTTGAACTATTGCTGCCTGTTATTCTGTTCATTATCACCTTGATCATTATCTACCTGCTGAGGGTAGAGGATAAGCGTGACAGACGATTGGACTTGATGAAACAGAAGGTAGGCCAATTCTCAAGGGAATTGGAAGCCTCACGTATCCAATTCAAAGATACCGCCCAACAAGTCGAAGAAAGAATCAATCATAGAATTGAAGCAGCCAATCAGGTACTAGCCCGAATAGATTCCCAATTCACTGAGCTGGAAATCAGAAGCGATGAGCTTGCAAAACTTCAGGATGTTTTGAACTCCTATCGTGATTCCCTCACAAAACTCGGCGACACTACCACCCAAGTTGAAGGAAGGGTGGAACAGGTAAGACATGAAGTCGAGCGTATTGAAGCAGTAGAGTCTATCATCCGCAATTTTGATGAACGCATCGTTAGTTTCAAACAACAGCTTCAGGGTACCATAGAAGAAAGTTCTGAAGCATTTACCCAACAACAGCTTAGGATTAGGCAACTTCTCGATAGCTCTTATACGAAACTTCAAGAATACGAAAGTGAAGTACAAGAAGTTGAGCGAACAAACCAGGGCCGGGTGGCTTCTCATGCTGAGTCCCTCAAAGCGAATGAGGCAGAGTCTTTGGCTGTATTATCCGGTCAACTTACAAAAATGAGACAATTAGGGGATGAAAGCGACCTGATCATTACCAAGAGCCGTGCATCACTAGAGGCTTTAAAAGAGCAGGCTTCAGAAGATTTGGAGAGTCAGGGTACCCACTATGACCAATTAAAGAACGAAACTAGAGAATTCATTACTTCGCAAAGGGAAGCCCTGTTTGCTCAGATTACAAATGTCAAAACCCAGTTGTCAGAGACGCTCTCCCAGTTCTCTGACCAATGCAATTCTGATATGGATGGGGTCTTTTCTCATACCATCTTGAAAACTGACCAAGCTTTCCAAACTATGATCCATACCATCAGCACGTTTATGCAGGAGTTGGATGAACGGATGGGACAAACTGAAAAGATGAGCAGAGAATTTGAAGATCACGAGAGTGAAAGTCTTTCTACCTTTGCTCAGGAAATTCAGCAATTGAATAAACAACACGTGCAAGCAATCGAGAACCTGCGAAAGAGTGATCGGAAGCGGGAAGAACTTGGGCAGATTATCCTCCATCTCAGAGAAGAAGCTGCTTCGTTGCATGCAGAGCTTGAAAAGCTTAAGGAAGAGAGAATTCGCTTGGCTGCTGCTGAGCCATCCTCTGCAGATACAGGGGCTATGTTGACAGCTTCCATTGCCACAATTGCCGCCCAACTGTCTGAAGACCAGGAACAATTAGAAGACGTCGAACAAATCATTGAAGACCCTGTAGATTCCATAGAGACCGAACCTGAAGTTGAAGTTGAACCCGAAGTTGAAGCAGAACCCGAAGTTGAAGCAGAATCCGAAGAGGAAGATGAATCCGAAGAGGAAGATGAATCCGAAGAGGAAGATGAATCCGAAGAGGAAGATGAATCCGAAGAGAAGCAAAAAACTTGGGTTGAGTATGTTCCTGAAGGTGAAGAAGAAGAAATATCTTTGGAAGACGAAGACGATAAAACCACTTGACGGTTACCGTCTGCTGTGAGTATGTTATCCGCAGGCCCAGGGGTGGGCTACTCTTTACGTTATACACTATTATAACTGTTGGCCTGACATTTATTGTTTGGCTTGTAAATAAACATGTGCAAACCCAATGTGTTTGTATGTGGGGAATTGAGGAACGGAATGGATAAGAAACAGAAAGAGAGCAAGTCTTCAACACAACCTGTTGTGGAAGAGGAAGTTCAAAAGCAAGAAAGTACAGAGCAATCCGAACAGAAAGAGAATAAGAAGGAAGTATCTGAACTGGAGAAGAAAGAATTGGAAATTGAGCAATTAAAAGAACAGCTTGCAGCTGCACAAGAAGAAGCCGCTTCCTTGAAGGATCAAATGCTTCGGAATCGTGCAGATCTTGAAAACTATAGAAAGAGATTGATCAGGGACAAAGAAGATTCCATTAAATTTGCAAATGAAGGTTTGATCAAAGATCTTCTGCAACCTTTGGATGACCTTGGGCGTGCGTTGCAGGCCGGGGAGTCAACAGAGGATTATCAGAAAGTGCATGATGGAATTGCCATGGTCAGTACCCAGCTAGTTTCGACCTTGGAGAAGAACTGGGGTCTTGAAAAGATTGTTTCAGAAGGAAAGGAATTCAATCCTGAAGAACATGAAGCCTACATGGTTGTAGTTGACGATTCGCTGGAACATGAGAAGGTACTTGAAGAGTTCATCGTTGGATATAAATTGCATGGACGCGTCATTAGACCTTCCAAGGTAAAAGTTGGCAAGCCAAACGTTTGACGATTGGATTAGGTATGAGTACCTTAGGTGCAAGGGTTAAAAAAACTCTTAGAACCATTTTTATATGATAGTTATTTTGGAGAGGAGATATATAACATGGGAAGAATTATTGGAATTGACTTGGGGACAACCAATAGCTGTGTAGCAGTTATGGAAGGAAATGATCCCGTGGTCATCGCGAACAGCGAAGGTCAGCGGACTACCCCTAGTGTTGTTGGATTCACCGCCAAGGGCGACCGCCTGGTTGGGCAGCCTGCCAAGAACCAGATTGTAACCAATGCTGAGAATACCGTGTATTCCATCAAACGCTTCATGGGTAGAAAATATCGTGAAGTACCCTCTGAACTTCAGAAGGTTTCCTATAAGGTCACAGCCGGAAGTGGCGACGAAATAAAGGTTGAGATTCGTGGAGAATCATATTCCCCACAGGAAATTTCCGCTGCAGTTTTGCAGAAAATGAAGAAGACAGCTGAGGACTATCTTGGTGAAGCGGTTACAGAAGCCGTTATCACAGTCCCTGCATACTTCAATGACGCCCAGAGACAGGCTACCAAAGATGCCGGTAAAATTGCTGGGCTTGAGGTAAAGCGTATCGTCAACGAACCCACTGCTGCCGCATTGGCATATGGCTTGGGCAAAGATACGAACAGAGAAGAAAAGATTGCTGTATATGACCTTGGTGGTGGTACCTTTGATATTTCCATCTTGGAACTTGGTGATGGCGTATTCGAAGTAAAATCCACGAATGGTGATACCCACCTTGGTGGTGATGACTTTGACCTCCGTATTATTGACTGGATGGTCAGCGAATTCAAGAAAACCAACGGCATTGACTTGGCTGCTGACAAGATGGCATTGCAGAGACTCAGAGAAGCTGCAGAGAAGGCAAAGATTGAACTTTCCAACTCATCCAGCACTGAAATCAACCTGCCCTTCATTACTGCAGACAGCACTGGCCCGAAGCACCTTCAGATGAGCCTTAGTCGTGCAAAGTTTGAGCAGTTGGTAGCTGAGTTGATCGAGAGATCCAAGTTGCCTGTTCAGAATGCACTTCGTGATGCTGGACTCAATGCTTCTGAAATTGACGAGGTTATCCTTGTTGGTGGTTCAACCAGAATTCCAGCTGTGCAGGCTTTGGTTCGCGACCTCTTCAAGAAGGAACCCCACAAGGGTGTAAATCCTGATGAAGTCGTAGCAATGGGCGCTGCTATTCAGGGTGGTATTCTTGGTGGTGCAGTTAAGGACGTATTGCTTCTTGATGTTACCCCGCTTTCCTTGGGCATTGAAACTCTTGGCAGCGTATGTACTCGCTTAATTGAACGTAATACAACCATTCCTACCCGTAAGAGCCAGATTTTCTCCACCGCTGCTGATGGACAGACTGCAGTTAGCATCCATGTCCTCCAGGGTGAACGTGAGATGGCCAGCCAGAACAGGACTTTGGGAAAATTCGACTTGGTCGGTATTCCTGCAGCTCCTCGTGGCGTACCACAGATTGAGGTTACCTTTGATATTGATGCAAACGGTATCGTGCACGTATCTGCAAAGGATCTTGGCACCGGTAAGGAACAGAAGATTCGAATCGAATCTTCAAGCGGCTTGAGCGATGATGAGATTAACAAAATGGTCCATGAAGCTGAAGCCCACGCTGAAGAGGATAAGAAGGAACGTGCTAGAATCGATGCTCGTAACGAAGCAGACAGCATGATCTATTCCACCGAGAAATCCCTCAAGGACTATGGTGATAAGATCTCCAGCGAAGATAAGGCAACCATCGAAAGTGCTGTATCGGACCTGAAGGGAACTTTGGAGAACCAGAGTGCTTCAGCTGAGGAAATCAAGGCAAAGGTTGAAGCTTTGCAGCAGGCTTCCTACAAGCTGGCCGAAGAAGTGTACAAGCAGAGTGCTGCTTCCACTACAGAAGGTGCAGAACAGGCACAGCCTGGCGATTCCCAGCAGTCCACTCAGGAGAAGAAGAAACCTAAGGATGGAGTTGAGGATGCAGACTTTGAGGTTGTGGACTAATAAGTCTATTACAAGGTATTATATCCAAACGGCTTACCATCATGTCGGCTTCGGCCGACATGATGTTTCTCAGCCCAATCTGTTCTAAGGAAGTCGCACCGTGGCGAAACGTGATTATTATGAAGTGCTTGGAGTTGGAAAAACTGCAACACTGGAAGAAATTAAAAAAGCATACCGCAAGTTGGCTATCGCAAACCACCCCGATCGCAATCCCGGAAATAAAGAAGCTGAAGACCGTTTTAAAGAAGCAACCGAAGCTTATGATGTTCTCGGTGATGAGAAAAAGCGTAAGATGTACGACCAGTACGGATTCGCAGGAGTCGATGGGGCTAATGGTGGTGCTCATGACTACTCCAACGTTTATCGTGATTTCAGCGATATCTTCGGTGGTGGATTCGGTGGCGGTTTTGAGGATATTTTCAGCTCTTTCTTCGGAGGTGGTGGTCGAACCCAGACTCGAGGTGGGCAACATGGTCCTGAAGTAGGATCTTCTTTACGTTATGATGTAGATATTGATTTTAAGGATGCTGTTTTCGGGACCAAAATAGAAGTTGCTTATTCCCATCAAGTGGCCTGTGATGTATGCCATGGAAGTGGAAGTGAAGAACATTCTGGAACCAAAGTCTGTCCGACCTGTAACGGTTCTGGGCAAGTAAGACGAAACAGCGGATTCTTTGCTATCGCAAGTGCCTGTCCTACCTGTGGTGGCTCTGGCCATGTGATTGAGAATCCCTGTAGTTCTTGTCATGGTACCGGCCTGAAACGCAAGCAACAAAAGGTAAAGGTTTCCATTCCGGCAGGTGTGGATTCTGGCAGCCGTGTTGTTTTGAGGGGCATGGGCGATGCAGGTGCCAACGGAGGACCCTCAGGCGATTTATACGTGTACATCTCCGTGAAACCGCATAAGTATTTTGTTCGACAAGATTATGAATTATATTGTCAGATTCCTATTTCCATTACCCAAGCTTCTTTGGGTGGGGATATCAAGGTATCGACCATCGATGGGGATTTGATTAAAGTGAATATTCCTTCCGGAATTCAAAGCGGTAAGATGCTGAGAGTCAAGGGGAGGGGTGTTACTAAACTTAATTCGACCGACCGAGGTGATATGTATATCAGATTACAAGTCCAAATTCCCAAGCGGTTGGGAACGAAGGCTAAGAAACTGATGCAGGAACTCAGTGAAGTACTTGGAGAGCAAGAGGCTCCCAATCCAGTTCCATTTGAAGATTAAGAGATTATGGGCTACCTTATGGTAGCCCTTCATATGCATAGGAGCAAATCATGGGTGAGAAAGTCATTGGCGTACATGCCATAGAAGAAGGACTGAAAAAGGCAGCATCAGGTTCAGTGTTGTACATAGCTAGAGGAATGGGAGGTCATACCCAGGATTTGGAACGACAAGCACGCTTGAACCAGAAAGTAGTGGTGAAGAAACTCGCAAAAGTAGAATTGGACCGTATGGTAGAGAATGCAGACCATAGGGGAGTTGTTCTGGACCTGATTACCTCATCTATACAACAAGGCGCATCAAAAATCCCGATGCTTACCGTAAAAGAGTTCTGCAAGAATTTGAAGCAGGATGAGAAAGCCTTGGTCCTTGTACTTGATGAAATCACAGACCCACATAATTTGGGAGCCATTTTGAGATCTGCAGATCAATTCTCTGTTGCTTTGGTTATCATCCCAGAGAGGCGGAGTGCTCAGGCAAATACCACAGTGGTCAAGGTATCCTCAGGAGCAGCCCATTACGTACCGATGGCTCGTGTTACCAACATCAATCGTGAAATCGAATATCTCAAAGGCCAAGGTTTCTGGGTATACGGAGCAGCGATGGATGGACAGGCAGCATACAAGACTACCTTTCCTGACAGAACTGTTTTGATTATGGGTAACGAAGGTAAAGGCATTGGTCAACTAACACAGCGTCTGTGTGACCATTTGGTCTCCATTCCAATGACTGGTCACATTGATTCTTTGAATGTGTCGGTGGCCACCGGAATTTTACTCTATGAAGTAAGACGCCAACAGGCAATAGGTAAATAGTCATATCTTAAATTATGTATAACAATGAGTAAGCGTTTTTCATAAACATGCAATACTTTTTTATCTAATTGCATGAAATCTCCAAACTTTCCTTGCGCTCAGCCAAGGTTGACCGTATGATTGACCTTAAGGAAAATTTTCCTATCAAGGAGAGAAGTAAAGATGAAAAA
>QJZS01000213.1 GCA_003247345.1 Spirochaetales bacterium | reverse complement strand
AGTGTCCGGTTGCAAATTTATCGAAGGCCAATCCACATTGGCGGGCGTAATCGACCATAGCACCGAATTTAATCTTGGCATTGCACCAGACACAAGGATTCGGGGTACGACCATCCATATATTCATTTTTAAAATTGGAAAGTACTACGTCTTCGAACTGATCACTCAGTTCGAGTACATGATGCTCAATTCCAATTTTCTCGCATATTTTTTTTATGGCTTTGATATCTTCAGTTTTATCGGGAGCAAAACAACTGGTAGAGCCGATCGGTCTTACCAAGTGAGCACGATTATTCCATATGGTCATGGTAACACCCATTACCTCGTGTCCCTGTTGTTTCAGGAGGTATGCAACCACCGAGGAATCAATACCTCCACTCATACCTACTAGTACTTTCATATCGCCTCCAACGGTTTTAGAAAAGCGAAACCGCCTTGGAATCCAAGGCGGTTTCTTTCAGCGAGAGTGACGGGACTCGAACCCGCGATCTACGGCGTGACAGGCCGTCGCGATAACCAGCTTCGCTACACCCTCATAGCAAGTAGGAAGCTACACTATCCTACTACTTTTGTCAACAGACCCAAAACAGTTTTTGATATTTTCCCTATCCATGTACTAAAAAATGAGAAGAAGCGGGAATTTTCACCAGTTCTGTTTTCAGAAACCAAGAAAAAATCAATTCCTGGACTTCTGTTTTAAAGTGCTTAACTACAGGGCAATTAAGGAAAATCTCATACCCACCAGTTCCTGTTGCACGATAATTGTTCATGACCAACGTGAGTTTTTCCTTGCTATCACCCAAAAGATTCTTTCCATGGTATTCGAGCTTCACAACACGCTGCCCCAACGGTTTGCTGAGGTCAAACTCGTACTCCAAATTCTGGTAGTAATCATAGTTGTAATGTTGGACTTTTGGCTCCAGGAATCGCTTGCTAATTATTATTTTTGCCCCATCGAGTTCAAAATAGGATGCGCACCGTTCCAAAGCCTTTTTAAGAATGATTCCATCAACTTCCAATACGACCAAGGTATTGGGAAAAGGATAGGTAGCTATTACATCCCCTGCTGTCACAACCGGACCCAACGATCGAGGGTAATTGAACAAGGCTACACAGGAGAGGTCAGCGCCCGTATGGGAAAGCTGAATTTCATTGAAAAAATCGGCAAGGGAAGAACCATGTATGGCACTTTCAGTTTTATCAGAATCCCTTAAAACGGCCTCTGTTTTCCCTATTTGTTGCCCAAGGTCAGAGAGTATTTTCTGCTGCAACGGAAGGTATTTCTTCTGAACGCTATCTAACGCTTCGTTGAGAAATACCCTGCCTTCTTGGGCTTTGTATAGCTGGGCTTCAATACCATTTTCGTTGCATTCTAATTTTGCATACAACGTGGCATTGCTGCCACATTGGAGGGTCAGAGTGTTATCAATGGAATGAGGTTCTGTCCTGTTGTGTTGGTGGGCTGTAAGGAGGATATCAAATCCCAATTTTGCCAACTCATCCCCCCTATTTTCCCTATAAGGGGTTAAAGGATACTGTGTATCGAAGCCACCATGATAGACACAAACAGTATACTCCACGCCTAAAGACCGTACTTCTTTCAGGGCTTTAGTAGCACCTTCAACGCAATCAGAGATCAAGAGTGGACCCAGATTTTTCTTATCTTCCCAGATATTGACGTAATCTGTGACTACACCTACCACGCCTATGCGCGTGCCATCAGAGGCTGTATGAATATGGTACGGATGAATTTCAGTCTTGCCTGAAGCATCGTGAAGGTTTGCACATACAAGTGCAGCATCCAAAGCATCAACAAAGCTACAGAAGACATCAGAACCAAAGTTGAAATCATGATTACCCGGTACGAATACTTGTACGTGGGCTGCATTCATCACTTCGGCCTGGACCAGAGACTTAAAATTGTTCTTGGATATCTCGCGCGCAAAGGGAGACCCCTGCAAAACGTCCCCTCCATCGATAATCAAAGCTGAAGGATCAAAATGTCGTGCGAGATTGAAATAGCCGGTTCCTTTGGAAGAGGAAGAGACATAATCGGTATCATACAGATACGAATGCATATCACTGGTATAGTAAATTGTCGCCAAAACCGACCCCTTGGAGTTTCTTTCCCAGTCGACAAACTGATAATAAAAAAAGCCTTTGCCCACCAATGGTAAACAAAGGACTTTTATGCTTACGAGAGTGACGGGACTCGAACCCGCGATCTACGGCGTGACAGGCCGTCGCGATAACCAGCTTCGCTACACCCTCAAAAATACTCTTGGAAACTACACGATAGGAATATTTTTGTCAACACACGTATCAGTTGCTATCTTACGCAAGCATGCTTATACTTCAGCAAAGAAGGAGTTATCGATGCAGGAATCAATATTGCTATTCTTTCTAAACATCGCAAATCCCGTCCTGGATGTGATCGGGAATATTGCATCCTTGATAGGTGAACAAACCATCATCATAGCGATTGCGCTGTACATACTGTATAACAACGATAAGAAAAAGGGATTCTATATATTCTCTTCAGTGGCAATAGCTGTGATGACCACCAATCTCCTTAAATCAATAGTCCGTTCGCCCCGGCCTTTCCAAGTCATTGATTCCATACAAGGCAAACGGCTTGCAACCGCTACAGGGTATTCCTTCCCCAGCGGCCATACCACAACAGGGGCCTCCTTCTACACTGCCCTAGCCCTAGCCTATAAGAAGAGAATATTGACCATCCTCTGTATCATTCTGATGTCTTTGGTCGGACTGAGCCGTCTGTACCTAGGGGTACATTGGCCGATTGACGTATTGGTAGGATTAATTATCGGTATTTCTTTTAGTTTGCTTTTCAGCCATTACCTAGATGCGCTCTATGATGACGAACATATCCGCATGCGATTCCTATGTATCATGGGAGTGCTCTTTGTGTCCGCAGCTTTACTCTTGGGAGTACTTCTCAATTTCTTTTCTGCTGACGAAGTAGCCTACACTGACCTGATGAAAGCACTTTCCCTCGGTGGGGGTGGCTATTTTGGGTTTGTTTTGGAGAATAAGAAGGTACATTTTTCTGTAAATGAGAGCCGAGGCAAGCAAATTCTCCGTTATGTTCTGGGGCTAGCCGGAATATTTCTGATCATGGGGACAAAGATTATCATCCCCGACAGTCTGTATGCCATCGGGGCTTTTTTGCGTTATACGCTCATTGGATTCTGGGCAACAGGGCTGTTCCCTTTTATAGGAAAAAGTCTCCATCTTTTCTCTGATGTTCAATAATCTTGGGTTCGATACCTTTGGTGATCAAGAATCGGCGAAGATCAAGCATCTCATTGAGGTGGCCGTTGCAGAGCTTGTACATGATTTTCCCGCACATGATCGCATCATCAAGAGCATAGTGGGCCTGGTACTCCATATCAAAGTAGTCAACCAAGTACGATAACTTGTAGCTATGCATCTTCGGCCAAAGTTTTCTTGCAATGGTCAAAGTACAGAGGTAGTTCATTTCCCGTGCTTCAAGGTCATAGGTTTCAAAGCTTCCCTTCATTACACCCATATCAAAAACTGCATTATGGGCAACCAGCAGATCACGGCCAATGAATTCCCTCATCTGTGGCCAAATCACATCGAATTCAGGGGAAGCAAGACACTCTTCTGATGATAGTTGATGAACCGCAGTCATCCCAGGATCAAAGTAGGGATGTTTGGGATGTATGAGGGAGTAATACGTTTCCTGAAGACTCCCCTCTTCATCAAAACGAGCGAGTGCAACAGAACACGCTCCACCGGGGTAACTGTTTGCTGTTTCAAAATCTATTGCTACATAGTTCATATATATATCCAACATCTATAGGAAAAACATAAGGACACGATCCTTTTCCCTATAATCGATTATGCAAGAGAACACTATATCCTCTTATCTTGTATGCCCCATACAATACTGTGCATAAAATTGGAAGACAACCCCTGTTATCGGGGAACGTCGGCAATAAACAGCCTTCCTTCAACCTGCAGAGTATAGGACGCAAGGGATGCCGCTACGACATGGCAACTACCTTTTTTCAACACATGCTTCTCACTGCCTGAAATAAAAGTCGCAGTACCTTCTGTTACCAGCAACAATTCAATGCTTCTTCTGTCCTTGATGTGATATTCTCCCGGTTCAAGAACCATGAGGTGAAATTCTTCAGTTGGAGTTAAAAGGTGTAAGCGCCCGGAGGAACCTCTTACCATGGGCACCTTTTCCACATCTTTTCCTTCTACTTCGACAATTTTTATCAACTCTTTCACATCAACTTTCTTGTTCGTCAAACCACCGCGAAGGACGTTATCAGAGGCACTCATAAGCTCTATACCGTCACCAAGTACATAGGCATGTAATGTTCGCGGCTGCAGATAGAGAGCTTCGCCTGGCAACAAATGTACGACATTCAACAAAAACGGACAGAAAAGCCCTGGATCCTGAGGATACGAAACATAGGAAGAGAGAACGATGCCTTTGCTTTGCACGAATCTTCCGTCTCCAGTGGTCGTAGGAAGCTCTTCATGGCTTTTAAGCGATGCAATATACTCAACAATCAACTCACCCAAATCTTTCTTATCCATGGTGTAGAGTTGTTCGAACAAACGAGAAAGCAATGCATCAGGCTTTTCTGCCTCAGAGTCGAGATAGGAAAAGTATTTTCCATACCCCTGTGGTAGGAGCATCTGTAAAACCGGAACGATTTCAGACAGTGGACGGAACCCACACATTGCCGTAATCGGAGTCAATGCATAGATGACCTCAGCCTTTCTGTTTTCATCCTTATAATTCCAAAGAGCTTGGGGAAGTCTTTTCCGTATATGTTCTTCCCACGCCCAACCCGCTTGTGCCTGAGCTTGTGTGGGGTGTACTTGGATGGAGAGGGGCTTGGCAATTGCCAGTACTTTCAGCAACAGGGGAAGCTCATTGGAAAAGCATTCTAAATGCTCAGAGCCAAACCAGTGTTGACTATCATTTTTCAAAAAAACAGACAACTTCTCCCCAGTCTCCACAACAGTGGCATCACCACTGGGATGGGTACCAAACCAGAGCTCTGCTTTGCTTGTCTCATCTGCAGGAATCCCCAGCAATGCAGGAATAAACGAGGTATTGCCCCATTCATATTCCTTGATACTTCCTTCAATTTGTACAATATCCATACCAAGCCTCCACGATTGAGTATAGTTGGGTTATCCTTTCAGAGCAAGTAAGCTAGATACAAGCCCTTTTACGTAGGAATGCCCTCCTTTCCAGGGAGGGCATTCTAAACGAGAAAGAGACGACACTAACGCGAGAAGAGCGAGAATCTCAGTGAGACAGCATCGATCGGCTTGTCTCCGATATTCTCTCCATATTCGATTGAATAATAGGCGGCATCGACATGGATGACCAATACATCAAGGCCAACACCGATAGCTCTATACCCCTGGCTGAGACCGGCACGTACATCTACGAGACCTAACAGTCTCACAGAAGCACCAAGTCTGGTCTGCTCAAAGAAAGCACGCTTGAGGTCATCGCCCTGCAATCCTTCCATTGCCATGACATCTACAACATCGACAGCAAGGGTTGGTCTGATAAGAGAACCGATGTTTGGAGCCCAGGTAAGACCTGCATCCAATCTCCAATCGGATTCGATGGTCCAAGCATCTTCAAGGATATTTGTAGGATTATCAGTACTATCAGTAACCAACCGTTCTCCAAGAACCTCTTGTGCCCAGTCGTTCAATGAAGTATAGGTAGTCATGGTGTAGTTGCCGTTAAAGTTCTTAGCTGCTGCAGAAACGGTCAACCCTACAGGAAGATTGAGGTTTACACCAGCAGAAATCGGCAGTGCATATCCAGCGACTATTGGTGTGTTGTTTGTAAACTCAGTAGCAGGATCAGAACTGCTATCAGACATCATCGCAGTGATTGTGGAAGCACTTTGGGCTTCGTAGAATCCTTTATAGATAGCCTGAGCAGTAACACCTACATCAATGCTGACTGCATCTGGTACGATACCAATCCTGAATCCAAGACCGGCAGTAGCCGCTGCAGTTACTTGAGCGATCAAATTGGTTGAAAGTGAATCGCTACCTGTCTTATAGGACATCAAGCGCTCTTGTGCCTGCAAGGCAAGACCAAGACTTCCAATTGAAAGCGAGGTGGACACATCGGTTGTCAACACGTCACCATACCCCGTATCGATGGTTCCCAAGAACTTCTGTGCTCCACTAAGCATGGAGCTGTCAGTTCCTTCAAGGAAATCATCAATTGCACCACTTTCCAAAATAGCTTGTGGATTGTATGCAGTGATGGTTACCGCAGGTGCGGAGAACTTGAAGCCCGACTTAACGATGTTTGCAGGGTTGATGAGGAAGCTGTCATAATAGCCTCTTACTCCCAATCCGGCACCACCCATGCCAAGCAGTCGTACGCTGGTACCTACGAAGGGTTCAGCGACCTGAGCATAGATGGCATTGGTTGTCGGGTCATATGCACTGACTGCAAGCAGAGGAGCTGCAATCATGAACAATACTAGTACAGTTATGAACACAAATTTCGTTTTCATGTTTCTCATCTCCTCTTATAATGCGGTTGGCCAAGAATCATACGCTGTATAAATATTCTCTGTTTTTGTAGTATCAAGTAGACTATCCAGCGCATCATCCAGCTGGGTAATTCCGTTGACCGAATTCAGATCCTTAAGATTATTGATAATACCAACGTAATAATCTACAGTTCTTGGTTTTTCCGTTGTTCCATCATGCAGGAAAATCAGCACATTATCATAATACGGTTGAATGGAATCAGGAACTGTCAGTTCATCAGTTGAACTAAAAGTGTCTTGGGCCAACAAGGCTTTGTTAGCATTCAAGAATCCAACTATTTCACCAACCAATGTAGCCGCTGTGACACCCTCATTCTTCATATATGCGTCATTCTCGGTTACTGCTACAGAAAGAACATACTTCATGAGAGTTGAGGTATCAACTTCAGTACCAAACAGTTCAGCAAAGGTTGAGGTACTCTGTCTTGCAAAAGTCAACATTTGCCTTATGGAATTTCGATAGGCTTTTTGGTTGATAACAAAACTCTTATATGCGGAAGCAGTATAAACATAATTGCCTGATGAATCCTTGGTGATACCCATCAAATCAATCAGAACTGGTATCAAATCCTTAAACATCGCAGCAGCATCAGCCCCATCTCCGAGTGCAAAGACTGCTTTTGAAATTCCTAATCCGCCAGCACTTGATAACAAGCTGGTAAGATCCAGACTTCCGGTAAAATCAATACTTGCAGCACCGGAGAGTTGTTCTGCTACTTGCGCCGCAAAGAGTGCATCATCAACAATACTATTGATTTCATCTTGGTCAAGGTTAGCAGTATCATAACCACCTGCTCCATCACTCAAAGAATTAACAGTATTGGAAATCAGGTTGGTCATCATCTGAAGAACCAAGATATCCGCTTGTGTCAGTTCATCGGTGCTATCAATAGTAGGAAGTGCCAATTCACCAAGCGCCGCTTGCAAATCAGGATCGGTAACTTCGCTCTGCAAAGCAGTCAAGGTTGCATTGAATACTTCAACAGTACCCTGTGCTGCAGTCACTTGCTCAGTTGTTGCAGCTGTGCTCAGTTCCTCAATCAAAGCTTCAGTCTGAGTAGGAGAAGCAAATGTTGATGCCAAATCATCCTGCAATGCTGTCTGCTCTTCTGAGGTCTGTGGTGTCAACACGGTAATATCTGTAGTTGTAGAAACATCAACAGAAATACCAAGACTACTAGTAGTAGCCGTAGTACCATCTGAAGCCACAGCTGTTGATGTTGCCGTAGACCCTAAAGTGGTAACTGTTGCAACAGCTGCTTCAGCATCAGCTGTATTGGCTTCGATTAAGCCATTTTCTAGATACACGTTTCCGCTGAACCCTCCCATTAGGTCAGCGATGTTAGAGCGTATTGTCGCGTCACAAGAAGTAAATACAAATGACAGTAATAGCACTAACAAAATTGGTACTAACACTTTTTTCATGTCGTCCTCCTCCGAAGGGAATCGGTCTGGTATTTAAACCCTCTCTCAACTACGTTCGAGCAAAGAGTATCATTCGTCACCTACAAGGTATGTCATAACCTTGCAATTATTAAACGCCTTTACACCGAAAGGGTTACACATTTTATGCTAGTTGTCTACTCTTGACACCACGAGAACAAGCGGAAATGTTAAATCTCCGCTTGTTTCGTGTATAAATTACTAGGATTTGTATCTAAATTATTTAAAGAATAGATTCTTTATCACTTCAAGGTTAGCCTGTCGGTTTGCTTCTTCACTCTCATAGAGTGTGTCAATTCTGTCTTTATAGAACTCAGCTGTCTTGTAGCGCACGAGTTTCATCGTCGAGTTAACAAGTCCGTCAGCTTCACTGAAAGGCTTCTCGATCAATGCAAATCGAACTGGCAACCATTGGTCTGGAATTGCCTTTGCATGACTCTCATAGGAGTGCAGATTTTCCACAATACCATCTAGGGCTTCTTCGGCTGTTTTGTAACCCTTTTCCTCAATCAAGGAAGTAACTTCATTTTCCTGGAGAGTAATCAAAGCAGTGGTAATCGCCTGATGGTCGTTATACACCATAAGCTGATTAATTACCGATAAATGGTTAATCATCACCTCTTCAATTTCTTCAGGGCTATACTTTTCTCCATCTTTTCCAATCAGTAGTGCTTTCGCCCGTCCCGTAACAACCAAGAAACCATCTTCGTCATAATAGCCAAGGTCTCCCGACCAGAGCCAACCGTCTCTTAATACTTCCGCACTTGCTGATGGATTCTTGAAATACCCCTTCATGACATTCTCGCCCTTGATGACGATTTCACCCCTCTGCCCTACGGTAGCTTCAGTGGTTTCATCCACCATTATTTTGCAGATTTCGCTCTTGGCGACCATGCCGCTGGTACCAAACTTGTATCGGTGCGGCGAATTACTGCTAATAATCGGGGCAGCTTCTGTCAGACCATAGCCCTGGAAGACAGGAACACCGATAGCTGCAAAGAATCGTTGTTGCTTTGCTTCGAGCAAGGCGCCACCACCAACACAGTACAACATACGGTCTCCGAAGATTTTTCTGAGTTTCGGGAAAACCAAAAGATTTGCCAAGGTATACGGGAACCAAGTCTTGCATTGGACCCAAGCGTTTCCCCTATGGAATCCATCACCGTTTCTCAAAATCCCGGCTTCCAAACCACGATTGAAAATACCCTCAACAAACGGTCCTTTTTGGTGAATTCCCTGTATCATCTTCTTCATGAAATTTCCGGTGATGGAAGGAACGGTCATCAGGAATACAGGATTAGTTTCCACCAAGTTCTTGGGGAAATTACGGATGATTGAGGCATTGGATCCTCTAGAGTCAACAAAATGCAAGGTTATGCCTCTGAGTAAGGCAGTATAGAT
>QJZS01000164.1 GCA_003247345.1 Spirochaetales bacterium | reverse complement strand
GAAGAAAATATTTCGTGGAGAAAAAATACCACAAGGTTTCTTCAGAATGGTCGTTCATATCTGTATTTTCAATAAAGAGGGGAAAATGCTTATTCAACAAAGGCAAGTCTCTAAAAACAGCTTTCCAGACAAATGGGATGTTTCAGTAGGGGGTTGTGTGGTTGCAGGAGAATCCGGTTGGCAAGCCGCCCAAAGAGAGGTCATGGAAGAACTTGGTATTTCCATTAATCTTGAAAATCAAAGACCCCATTTGTCGATTAATTTTGATAATGGATTTGATGATTATTACATTATTGAACAAGAATTAGATTTAAATTCATTACAACTCCAGCAAGAGGAAGTACAAAAAGTTGTTTGGGCAACCCCAACAGAGATTCATGCTATGCTAGATGATCTCACATTCATTCCCTATCACGAGAGCCTCATTGATCTGCTCTTTGCCATGAAAGAAACTAGGGATAGCCGCAGTTATCAGAATAGACAAATTACTTAATTCTACGTAGCCTATTCTAGATATCAAACAGCATCACTTTAGCCTTCCAACATTGTCATTCTCCAATAAAAATGCCATATACGTCGGAATTGTTACGATCTGCCCACTCCTGCCGATATTATAATTACCTAATTTAATCGCACTATCTACCTGATACTTTTCTGGGTGCTTCAAAATGGTTTTAGTGCTCTTGGCATTTCCATTTTCAGCTTTGACCTCTATAAGCGTGCATTTGGATTGATATCGGATGACAAAATCTACTTCAAGACCAGAATCTTTGCGAAAATAATAGAGAGATCTACCCATTTTAGAAAAGATATCAGCAACCAAATTCTCAAATATCGCACCTTTATATCCGTACAAATTCCCTTGCAAAATATCTAATTGAATCCCGTCTTCAAGCATGCTTACAAACAACCCGGTATCATTCATATAGAGTTTGAAAACTTCTTTTATCGCATTACCTTCTAATGGTAGCTCAGTGATTGAAAGATTATAGCAGCGAGAAATAATTCCCGCATCTTCAATCCATTTGATACTCCCTTCATAATCGGATGCAGTTGAACCTTTTTTAATTTTTGAATATTGGAATTTTTTATTATCCTTAGCAAGTTGCATTGGTATTGAATCAAAACATTCTCGTATTCTGGATTTATCGCCTGTATCGGCGTATTTAACCATGTCATCCCTGTATGCATTAATAATATCGCGCTGCATTTGTAAGACATCATTCATTTGTTTGGTGTCAATAAAGGCTTGTACAACAGCCGGCATGCCCCCTACGACAACATACTGAAGGAGAAGATCTTGAAATCTTTTATGTAGTGCCTCAGGTACTGGTGTTTCAGTTGCAAGACACTGTTTCAAAACATCGATAACATTCGGGGATACCCCATTTGCCCAAAGGAATTCCTCAAAGTCCAATGGGTACATTTTGATTGTTGTTTCATATCCTACTGGGATTGATTTTACATTATCTGTGTATCCACTAACCCCTAATAGAGAACCAGTCCCAATCACATCAAATCTACCATCCAGCTTAAAAAATTTTAGTGCAGTTCTCGCATTTGGGCATTCTTGTATCTCATCAAAGATGATTAATGTTTTCCCTGCTTCAAAAGTTGCTGATGGGCCAAGCAAGGTAGACATCATCATTATCAAGTAATCCACTTCCAATGAATCTGAGAATATGGATATATAGCTAGGGTTTTGGATAAAATTCAGTATTACAACATTTTTATAATTATTTTTCCCAAATCTAGTAACTGAAAAGGTCTTTCCACATTGCCGAGGTCCTTTGAGTATCAAGGGATTATGATTTTTATTTTTCTTCCAAAGAAGCAATTTTTCTTCTATCTTTCTATTAAGCATATAAATATCTCCCTTTCAATATTGAATATACGACACTCTAGCAACTTTTTCAAGGGACTTTTCCACCTAAGTGGCAACTTTTTCAAGGGACTTTTCCACCTAAGTGGCAACTTTTTCAAGGGACTTTTCTCAACAGGCACCAGATTAGTTGTAAAATGGACAAAAAAAACGACTGTTCTCCTGCATGTAGAAAATGAACAGCCGTTTATTAAGAGCGCCAGAAGGGAATCGAACCCTCGTCTCATGCTTGGGAAGCACGAGCACTAACCATTGTGCTACTGGCGCATCTGCCTAGTGATAATAGCAAAATCAGACAGTGATGTAAACAACTATTTATAGGTCAACCAAACAATCGAGTACCGATTTCAGCCTCGTTTGCACTTCTGTTAAACACAACCAAAGAACCAAAGCCGGTACAGCCATCCACATTGAAGGTGTCAGTGGGGCTCGCCCACTCCTGGTGAGCAAATACCACAGTATACTTCTGCTTCCCTTTCTCTACCGTGACTGCCTCCACCAAGGCATCAGAGAAGGTAATCTTCTTGAAATTTGAGTGTACTTGTTCCTTTTTGATATACGCAGGAATCAATGTTTCGCTTTTATTCAGGGAGATCAAGGTAAAGATAGATGAGAAAGCGTCACTTTCCACTTCGCTGACCAAAGTCTTGTTGTCACTTAGCTGGTTATAGTGTCTTGAAATTCTTGTTGATTTAATAAACTGAGTCACGCCATCAGTCGAAAGCACCCGTATTTGCATCTCATTCTTCTTGCTTTTGAAAAATGCTCCCTCCTCGGTCAAACAAACCTTACCACTGTCATTGAAGTGTAGATAATGCTGGTAGGTATGTGGATGGGTAGAATAAAAGACGTCGCAAATCAAAAGCAAATCATCAGAAAGCAGGACCATGGTTCGCTTGGGGAGCACTCCTACATCCAAGTACCCTTGATGTGAGCCTTCAAAAGCTACATATACACCCTTTTCTTTTACTCTGAAACCCAACGGCGCCGAAAGCTTACTACACCCCCAGCTGTCCTCACAAATCGTAAAGTTCTTATGATCGACGGTGGTGGTATTATGAGCAGTACTATCCTTGAATTCAAACCGTTCAGTCTTGGGAACGTAGGTATACCTTCCCCCATCAACGAGGAGGTCTTCCCCATTGGCATATACGTCAAAATGCAACTTATCACTGTGTCCATGTCCGGCCCCTAGCGTCCCACAGTGGAAGCGTAGATAGAGCCCGTCTTTCTTATAGATAGCGTTTCCGCTTTCTTGGAGAGAAGCTAAATGGGTTGTAATTGGAGTGCTAGGAATACGTTCATAGCCGGAAATTGCGGCATACCCCAGATCCCAAACCGAGTCGAAATCAAGATGGGGATACCCGATTTTCTTGAGTTTTCCATCGCTGAACAAGTAAGCTGATTTGGTAATTAAATCTCTCTGGTCGATACTGTCACTATCACCCATACACGGCTGAGTACCATCCGGCTTTTGCCAAGATGCAGCTGCATGGCTCATCAACAAAGTCTTTTCTCTGATAATCGGATCAAGATCGAGATAAAGTCGTTGGGCTAACAAGACTACATCCAAATAACAATGAAGTACTTCATTATGATAAAGCGGAGACTGCTCCCATTGCACCCCGTCATCATAGACTTGGATATCAATTTCCTTGGCCAATCGGTTCAATGCTTCCTTACAGTATTTCTTCGATATCTCACTTTCAGGCAAAGCAAGAGAAGCTAAAAACAATCCATGATTTTCAAGTACGCCCCAATTACTCATCAAATGATAGCTATCCCATACGGAGTAGAGAAATTCTGCATGCTCTTGGATTGAAGACAGATAGATATCAATGACTTCTTCTGTGATTGACTCGCTATCCCTGAAATACTGCATAGCTTTCGCCCAGTACTCCATCCGAAGGCCAGCTTCAATGGAACGCCAAGCTTTTGCATGTGCTGGATTAGAACGTTTTACCGAATGTACCCAGTCACATAATTGGGAAGCAAAAGCCTGAGCATATTTTTCTTTTCCCGTAAGTGCATAGGCTTGTCCCAGACATATCCAGAACCGCATCCGATTGAAGGCAAAAATCCATTCACTGTCATCGCCTGGCTGAAACAACCAATCGATAGCATTCTCGAATACCACCGGCTTTTGTGTACGTTCCATGTCCCAACGAAGATTAAACAGAAAAGATTGGGCAACCACATCATCAGCAATCTTAATGATATTTTCTGCCTCGTCTTTTTCATATTTCCAGACATATCGAGCTATACCTGCAGGCTCATCAAGGAATGCAATCCTCGATTGCGAAAAATAATTCTCACGCTTCATCATTGCCTCCTACCAGTAGGACACCCAACCACCCTTAAGCCGGGTCAATGCTTCCATGTAGAAATAATCACCCCAAGATACACATTCATCAACCCCTTCAGGAGTACATGTGTTGTATGGCGATTGTTTTGAATAGGTACCGTGCAATACCAATCCATTGGAATACTCAGGATTTTTCACTCGGTAGGATTCATAGAGACTATACAAAAATCTCTTAGCCCCAGAACGATATATTTCAGCTTGCTCGCCATCTACCAGATCAGCCATCTCGAGAAATCCACAGGCTGCTATGGAAGCACTGGAAGAATCCCTAGGTTCATCGCCTTCGGTGAAAATCATATCCCAGTAGGGAACCAAATCTTCAGGAAGGCGAGAAAGAAAATAATCAGAGGCTTTCTCAAATTGAAGCAGGCAGGAAGTATCCTTGGTATAACGATAACTGATCGCCAAACCGTAGATTGCCCAGGCTTGTCCACGTGCCCAAGAAGAGTCAAAACGGTATCCTTGGCAGGTTTCACCTCGAACAGGGCCCCCTGTTTCTGGATCCATGTAAAAGGTATGAAACGTAGACCCATCTTCCCGAAATGAGTTTGCAAGACACGTGCGGGTGTGCTGTTTGGCGATGTCACTATATACAGACTGACCGGTCTGTTGACTTGCCCAATACAATAAGGGCAGATTCATCAGGCAATCAATGATATATCGATAGTTTTCCTTCTCCCCCATCGTTCCCCAAGCCTGTAAAAAAGCCCCTTTTTCCTGAAATCGGGTAAGCAATTGATCGGCAGCCATAAGAGCTGCTTTTCGAGCTCTCTGGTTTCCATCCAACCTATACAGAGAAACGCAGGAGGGAGTATACAAGAAGCCCATATCATGATGGTCGACTTCTATTTTGTTTTGAATCCTCTTGAGAAAGCTTTCGGCAAGGATGGCAGCGGCATGCAACAATACCGGATCTTGGGTATGCTCAAAAGCGAGACAGACTTCTCCAGGCCAAAAGCCACAAGTCCATTGGTTGTTATCACACGTTGGGTAGAAATTATGAACTGAAGAGTGGTTTTGACAGGCATACGTAAAGACAGGAAGATTTCTGTAAACCTGCTTGGCTGCTTCATCAAGTGCTTGGATCACTTGGCTTTGAGTAATCTCCTGCATATCTACCCCTTAAGACCAGCGGTTGCAACACCTTGGACGAAGAATCTCTGCAGTGACAGAAACACAATTACCACAGGAATCAAGGCAACAACGCTAGCCGCCATAATCAAGCCATATTCGCTTGAATATTGACCTATGAACATTCTCAACCCAATCTGGATGGTTTTCAACTCCGTCCTAGTCAAATACAGCAAAGGTCCTAAGAAGTCGTTCCACGTATTCACAAAGGTAAAAATAGTCAATGTCGAAAGAGCAGGAACAGAAAGAGGCAACATGATCTTTGCGTAGATCCCATACTCGCTCATCCCGTCAATTCGTGCCGCTTCACAAAGCTCATCAGGCACACTCATATAGAATTGGCGCATCAAGAAGACCCCAAACGCGCTAAAAGCCTGAAGAAATATGATTGCAAGGTGGGTATTGTTCAGATGAAAAGATCGCATCATCAGAAACTGGGGAACCATATACGCTTGCCAGGGCATAGCGATTGTTGCCACATACCCCAAGAACAGTACATCCCTACCCTTGAAATGCAGTTTGGCAAATGCATACGCAGCAAATGACGAAGTAAGCAATTGAAGAAAGGTTACGATGATGGTCAGTTTTGCCGTGTTCTTTATGAAAGTCAGCAAAGGGATCATCGTCCATATTTCCGAATAATTCTCCCACCTCGGATTAGCTGGGATCCACTGAATGGGAAACGTGAATACATCCTTATCCAATTTAAGCGAAGCACTGAGCATCCAGACAAACGGAAGCAACATAGCCAAAGCGGAAATCACCAGAAGTGTATAAAGAAGGAGGGCAATTGGTTTTGAATTTTTATTCTGTACTTGCATCTCTGTCCCCCTTAGTTTGTAAATCGTTTCTCACCGTTGAACTGAACGAGCGTTACGATGAGAACCAACAGGAACAAAACTATGGCGACTGCACTGGCAGACCCAAGATTCCAACTGATGAAAGCTTTATTGTAAATATCGTAGACGAGTACCAAGGTAGCAGTCCCCGGCCCTGCCTGAGTAACCATATACACAATGTCATAGACCTTGAAACATTGGATGGTAAGCATGACCAAGACAAAGAACGTCGTTGCGCTGAGCTGGGGTATGGTAACGAAACGGAATCGTTGCCAAACATTGGTACCATCCAAATTGGCGGCTTCATACAACTCAGGGTTTATGCCTTGCAACCCTGCAAGGTAGATGATCATATAGTAGCCCATATACTTCCAAACACTGAACAAGATGATTGTAATCATGGCCCAGTTCTTATCTGCTGCCCATCCGGGGACAGAACTGAAGCCAAGTTTGTACAACATCATGTTCACAGGACCCTTGGAAGGATTGAATATCATATTCCATACGGCAGCAACAGCAACCAATGAAGCTACATACGGAAAAAAGCTTACCGTTCGGAAGAAATTTCTTGCTTTGATTCCTTGGTTGAGTATGACTGCCAAAAACAAACTACATATCAAGGTAAGGGGAACCGTCCCCAAAGAATAAACGATAGTATTCTTCAACGATGCCTTGAATTGGTCATCGTCGAATAAATCAACAAAATTTGACACTCCAGCCCAACTCATTGGATTGGAACCATCCCAATGCAAAAAGGAGAGAGCGATGGCAAAAATAATGGGGACCATGGTGAACACGGCAAAACCGATAAAGTTGGGGGCAATGAAGCTATATGCAACCAACTGCTTTTTCAATTGTGATTTTTTAGAGGGCATCAGACCATCCTCGTCGGAAAACATGGGTACAGGGGACGGCTATCCCCTGTACCAAAGTAATAAGGAGTACTACTTTGCCAGAATCTTCTGGACTTGCTCATTCATCTTTGCAATACCGGCATCGATGCTGATATTGTTCGTCATGATCTCGTCATGCACCTGATTCAATACAACTTCGATCTCTGCAGATTTCTCATGCAAGGGCATCTCAAGATAGGTTTTTGCGACCTGCAAAGCATCACGACTTGCACTGTCGGTTGGGAACCCAGGCTTTGAAGCAATAATCTGGATAACACCTTCATTCTTGATAGCAGGAATGGTACCGGTCTTTGCCACAATCTGCGCACCTTCTGGACCAGTTACGAATTTAACGAAATCGAATGCGGCATCTTTCTTCTTGGAAGCATTACTGACACCAAGGCTGGTGATCGTTCCAAGAGTTGTACCTGGGGTAACGCCTTCTGCATGCGGATATTTCACGAGGCCCCAATTCTTGACTTCGGTATTGCCCTGTGCCACTTGGTTGATCAGGGTGGCAATGAACCAAGAACCCATATTCATCATGGCAACACTGTTGTTGTAGAAAACACCGCTATAGTGTGTTGATGAGGTCTTCAAAGTTGCGTAATCCTGTACGATTCCGTCCTTTTGCTCACCGAGAACCATCTCGTAATAGGGTTTGAGGAAATCATAAGTCCCATCAACAATGGTATGCTTTCCATCAAGGATACCAAAAAGCTGTACGGCAGATCTCCAAGTATGGTAATGAGCACCATACACTTTGTCAGCGCCCATACCACTGGTCATCTTGCGGGCTAGAGCATCATATTGGGCAAAGGTCATATCATTGGTCGGATAGGCAACGCCTGCCTTGTCAAACAAATCCTTGTTATAATAAACAAGCCAGAAATCGCTGCGGAACGGAATGCCATATAGCTTTCCATCAACTGAAATCTGATCAGTAGTACCTCCATACAGACTCAGATCTACACCTTCACTGGCAATCTTGTCATTCAAATTCAACAACAGATTACGTTTGACTAAATTGTTGTATCCAGGGATGTCCTTAATGGTGACGACGTCTATTGAGGAGTCTCCACCGGAAAGCTGGGTCTGCAACATTGTCATAAAGTCAGCAGAGCCAAGATCGAGCATCTCGATTTTAATGTCGGGGTGTGCCGCCTCATACGCAGTAATCAAGGGTTCATAATACGTTGTGGATGCAATATCCCACAGGGCCCATTTCAAGGTAGTGACACCAGCCTGCGCTGGGGCTGCTTCTTTTGTTCCGTTTGCGAACACTGCTCCCATGAGAAGGGAGAGCACCAGAACGATTGTCAGTACTTTCTTCATACATAAACCTCCTTTAGGTTTAGAAAACCGAGGAAATTCCTCTTTTCATTTCTAGGGTAGGCCCCGTTGTTTCACAATACCATGCAATTCAATCGCCAAATGATTTACTATTTTCCGTTTTTTCCAGAAAAGTTGTATTTTTCACCTAAAACCTGTAGTTTTTTCCGGACTTGCTCCCCTTTTTCTTTTTTCTGGTTGCGAATTCCCGACTCACAGCCTCATACTGGCCTGTAGGAGATAGTTATGCGACTCAAGTCACTAAAGGGGAAAATTACATTTATCACCATTACATTCACCCTTATCATAGCTATCCTTGTCGCAACATTCAGCTTTTTTGTTTTCCGCTCCTTCGCATTACAAAGCCAAATCTCGTCAACTGAGTTCAACTTGCAATTCATAGGAGCTAAAGCAAGGGAAAATATGGTTGCGCTCGATTCCCTTATAAAATGGTGCACCACGAATGCCATGGTAGTTTCCTATTTAGAACGAGATGGAAATGTACAAGCTTTGGAGACCTACGAACGAGTCAAGGAAGAAGTGATGAACAACCTTGCAAAATCCTATGTAAGCAGAATCATCATCACAAACATCAATCATACAAAATTACTACATACCGGTTTAGTGATGAGCGACAGTAAACCTGTTACCATTTCGAATGTAGAAGAGGTTCTTCCTTCCAGTTTTGTAGAGAACGGAGGGTGGAATCCAATCTGGCAGGATCCCTATTTGCGTGATGAAGCACAGGTATTGCCCATTCGAAGGGTAATCACCCGCTCATCTTCCCCACAAGTCACAGGGCAACTGTATCTTTCGATTAGTGCTGATCTGATTCTTGATCTTGTCTCAGACTATGCACTACCTGATAATTCAGCGTTGTACCTCACAATCGGAAATTATTTTTACCAGCTTGAAGGGGATCATTTCCAACTCATCGACAATCCCAAATTACAAACCGAAACATTCGATACCGACGGGGAAAATACTCGTGTGGAATCTGGGTTTTTAGATGGAGC
>QJZS01000060.1 GCA_003247345.1 Spirochaetales bacterium | reverse complement strand
AGCTCTTCACTTTGCCGGGACCATTTTTCTCCAGTGTACCGCCACACTTTTGCTGAGGCTTCAACCAATCCTCGGTCATTCCATTGGGCAAGACCGATAGAGAGTCCTTTGGCATCACTTCTATTTGCATTAAGACCATCAACCTGCTCGTAGTTTTCTACTGTTATCACTGGTTTGTGCTTAAGACTTGTTGGTATTTTCATGGTAGCATCTCCTTTGCTTCTTCATGATCTGAAAGAGTTATTTGCAGTAAAGCATCCAATTCTTCCTTGTAATTATCCAGCCCTTCAATTTGGTCCAGTTTTTCCAAAATTTCGAATTGAATGCATGATTCACCCACTTCATTGTAGTCTTTTTGTAATTCTGGATAATTAGCTAGGGCTCCTACGGACAATCGGAAAAACAATGAATTCCTTGTTGCCTTGAAATCCTTGCTTTTCCCCAAGTACGTTTGATTGTTCTTTGTGTCTACTATTTTATATACACCCATCTCAGGTTTTCTTTGTTTGTACTGTTCCCGTAACTCTTTCTTTGTCATAAATACCTTCTAGTAATTTACTAAATTAGTAAATATACTAAAAAAGCTCTCCTGTCAAGAAGAGCTTCAATAAATAAAATGTTAATTAGAGCTGGACGTAGGTTTTTCCCATACCACCATCTTCGGGTAAGGCAAAACGGTATCCTTTTACAGAATGATGGGAATTCAGATAAGAGGTTATTCCTTTTGAAAGAATTCCATCGCCATAACCGTGAATGATAGCAAAGGTAGTCATACCATGTACTAGGGAACTTTCAATTTGCTCATCCAAGGCTTGAAGCGCTTCCTCAAGGGTAAACCCTCGTACATCCAGCGTAAGTTTTGGTTTAGGTGCGCTGCTATGGTAAGAGACCAAAACTGAAGGTGTCGGAGCTTTTGCCAAAGAGAGTTGCTTGGAATCGAGGGTCATGCGCATGGAACCAATAGCTACGAGATATTTGTTCTTGCCTTGTTTCTTAAGAATTTTCCCAGCACGTTTTGCGCTTCCACAGAGCACATCCATTCCTTCTTCAAAATCTATGACAGTATCGTTACCTTGAATTTCTGCAAGTGCTTCTTCGGTTTGTGCAAGCTGGTTTTGCTGTTGATCTACCATTTCCTCAAGGCTATGGACGAATGCTTTTACCCCTCGGGTTTTTGTTTTATCCAGCTCCCCTTCCCTCATGGCTTTTACAAGGTTTTCCAATTCTTTACGTTTGGCAGCCATGAACCTGGCAAGTTCAGTCGTTTGCTCATCTTTTAATTGAGCTTCTTTCTGCTTTACCCGTAGTTCTTTAAGTTGCAGTGCCTTCACTTCTTGTTGGAGTTTCAGATACCGATTTCTTGTTGCTTCTTCTTGCTTCTCCAAATCTTTTCTCTTCTCTTCCAAATCTTTAATGATCGAAGCTATTTGAACTGCATCACTTCCTAGGTATTGTTCTGCTTTCTTCAATACTTCTGTAGGGAGTTTCATCAACCTTGCTGTATCGAGTGCATGACTTTCTCCAGGTAGGCCCTGAATTACCTTAAACGTTGGCAAATGGGAATGTTCATTAAATTCCATAGAAGCATTGATAACTTCTTTTTTAGCATAGGCAAATTGCTTGAGTACCCCATGATGACTGGTTACCAAGGTGAGTTCAGCTCTTTGCAGGCAATATTCCAATGTAGCTCTTGCAATGGCTGAGCCTTCCACAGGATCGGTCCCGCTCCCAAGTTCATCCAATATCACCAAGCTTTTATTGCTCATATTTCTCAGAATATTGCCAACTTGTTTCATATGGCCACTAAAGGTAGAAAGTTCCTGTTCTATGGATTGTTCGTCACCAATATCGGTGTAGAGATCATCGAACAAAGGTAAGCTGCTTCCTTCTGAGGCAGGAATATATCCAGAGTATTGGTTGAGTAATGCAAATAACCCTACTGTCTTGATAGTAACAGTTTTTCCTCCAGCATTAGGTCCACTGATTACCACGGCTTTTACTTGTTCATCCAAAGTCATCGTAATAGGAACGACTTTTTTCCCTAACAGTGGATGACGAGCTTTGAGAAGATTACATCGCACGGAATTAAGATCAGTAGCAGTACAATGATATTCGATTGCCCATAAAGCAAGAGAGAAAATTGCATCGATATGTCCAATTTGCTTGGTTAAAGCCATTAGGACTTTTCTGACGTCTCTAACTTTTGTATTCAATTCTCGTAAGATTCTTGCAATTTCAATGAGAATTTGATTCTGAGCCATCATTACGGAATTATTCATCTCTACTAATTGGTAAGGCTCCATAAATACGGTATTTCCAGATCCTGAACTGCTTGAAACAAATCCTTGAACAAGCGAACGGCGATCACTTCGTACGGGTATTACCAAACGCCCATCGCGCATTGCTTCCTGGTCGGCCTGGACTGCTTGCGGATTGCTTCGTATAAATTGGGTACAGTATTTAGATCGTTCGGACTTTGCAGCCTCTACCTGTTTATAAAGGGCTCTTATACTTGGATGAGAAGTTTTTACTTGTCCGCTATCATCGAGCACGTCCTCTATCTGGGCAACCAAACCGAGCAATTCAGGAGCAATTCCTTCCCCAAACAATGGTTTGAGTGTTGGGAATTCCTTCCCATCCTCAGAAACTTGTTCAAAATGGTCATAAATATTTTGGGCACTTCGTATATAGCGTCCGATATCCAATAGTTCAGGTCCTTGAGCCCCGAATGTTGCTTGTTCAAATTGTTCGAGGGTTTGTCCTATTTCGCAGAATGTTTGTAGGATGAGTCTCTTTTCACCCCCAAGTAAATTAATTGCCTCACCTATTTGTTTTTGTCGACTTTCCAAAGAAAACTTATCTGTTAAAAATGACAAACCATCTAAATACAGTACCCCTTCAGGGGCATGGGACATGGCTTTTATTTGCTTCAGGACCTGTGGAAAACCTAGTTCTTCAATACTCTTCTGATTCATCTCTATCCATTCGTTTTACCCAGGATTTGGAACGGTCATTCTTTCCCATCCATTCGGGTTTCTTCTCATCCAAAGATGCGATCATTCTAAGATAACTCTCATATCTGTCAAAATGAATGAGGTCCTTCTCAACAGCATCTTTTACTTTGCATCCAGGTTCATCTTGATGCAAACAACCTTCATAGGAGCATTCATGAGAAAATTCTGCAAATTCTGGAAAGGCGTGCTCCAATTGATGTGCATCGTTATGGGGAACCAAGAACTCACGAACACCAGGGGTATCAGCAATATCAAAATGCTTTCCATGAATGAGTATTGCATGGTTGGTCGTATGTTTACCTCTATTGTATTTTTCAGAGATATCACCGGTCTTTTGCTCACTTCCCAATAACCTATTTATCAAGGTAGATTTTCCAACCCCACTCTGCCCGACAAACGCTACTTTCTTGTTAGCAAGTATTTTTTCCAGCTCATCCATATTCTCACCAGTTTTTGCACTAACAGCCAGTGTTTTATATCCTAGCTTGCCAAACAGGGAAAAACGCTCATGTTCATCTTCTGTGAGCAAAATATCACTCTTATTCAATACAATCATCACATCAACATTTTGAGAACATGCAATGACACGGTCAATAAATCTTGGTCTAAAAGGAGGGCTTTCAACACTAGTAACACAAATAATCAAATCCATGTTTGCAACTACTGTTTGGTTTAACCCTTTTTTTACATTCCAACGCTGGAAGCTGTTCTTTCTTTCAAGCCGTTCTGTGATTAACCCTTCACGCTCATTTATGGCGTTAAACGCGACTAAATCACCTACGGCCAATGGATTGTACTCATCTGTGACCGAAAGCAACTGTTTGCCTTTTATTCTGCATAAAAAGCTTTTGCCCTCTGCTTCTACCGTATAGATATTGTTGATTCCTCTGGTAACCAAACCCGTTTCCATCAATAGTATTACTCCCAGTGAGTACTGTATCTGCAAAACAAGCTCTTGACAACCTGAACGTATTTGATACTGTTAGGTATGTTTAATTTTAAAACGTGTACACACCCTGGTTGTCATACCTATGTTTGCGAACAAGGTGATTTTTGTTTTAGACATAGTCCCAATCAGGAACAATTGCAACAAGATTGCATCAAGTTGCTTACAAGTGAAAAAGATATCACCGATTATTCACTCACCGGTAGTGAATTTGAGAATTTAATCATCCCTAAAAAAACAATTTCTGCCTCAAATATGGCGTGGTGTACCTTTCGGGATATCGATTTTTCCCAATCGACATTGATTAACTGTTTTTTTGACTTCTGTTTGTTTGAACGCTGTAAATTCAATGGAATAGTATCACGTTACACTGTTTTTTCCGGCAGCAAAATGCTTGATTGTGATTTTTCCGGATCCATGATCGTACATACTAATTTCAGCGGTATTGATACATATCGATGCAATTTCAGTGATTGTGACCTCTACTTTTCCACTTTTAATTCAAGTTTTCTCAGAGATACGGATTTCGAGGACTGTAACTTAAAAAAATCTGACTTTGTCTATACTGATCAAAGAAGGGTCTCCTTCAGATATTCAAACTATGAGGAGGCCCGACATTGAACATTTATCAGCATTTCTCTGTCATTGGGTTCTGCAATACCTATCTGGTTTCCTCACAGGCAAAATCTGAAGCTCTGCTTATCGATCCAGGCCATGTCGATCTTGAATTGATTAACCTCATAGAGGCAAATGGCTATAAACTTAAACATGTACTTTTGACTCATAGGCATGCCTCTCATACCGAAGGATTGAAAACCTTACGAAAAATCTATGATGTTGAAGTATATGCATCGGCATTCAGCAACTATGAATTTAATTATCATGGTTTGGAAGATCATGAAATCTTAAAGATTTGCGGTCTTGATATAGAAATCATACATGTACCAGGCCATAGCCTCGATAGTCTTGTTTTCCTTATTGATCATGCCTTATTTACTGGCGATACGCTTATGTGCGGCCGAATCGGCAGCACACCAGGATATCGAGAGCAGGCGCTGCTTATTACTTCAATTGGTCAGAAATTGATGACCCTTGATGAGAATATTCTCATATTTCCCGGTCACGGAACTGCCAGTAAATTAAGAATCGAAAGAATGTTCAACCACGACCTGTTGCAGTTGGGAACTATCGAGACCGAGCGCCAGAATTGGCGGGATGACGAGTAGCTTTCATATACGAGAGGAATCGCTCAGGCATTGGGGCAGTACAATGAATCGCTTCTCCTGTGCTTGGTTGGGTAACTTGCAATGATAAGGCATGTAACATCAAACTCACATTCTCTTGTTTTCCATAGATAGGATCTCCTACCAATGGATGTCCTGCATCCTTAAGGTGGACACGTATTTGATGTGTTCTGCCGGTGAACAATGTTATTCTCAGTAAGGCAAATCCCTTATATTGACGTAAGACTTGATAAGCTGTTTTGGCATTTCGCCCTTCATCATCAGAACACGTAGTAAATTTTTTCCTATCTTTTGGGTCACGCTTCAAATGTTTTTCTATTAGCCCAATTTTCTCTTTAAACGTTCCCTTTGCCAAGGCAATATATATTTTAGTGGTACTTCTTTCTTTGAATTGTTCTGACAGATTGCGATGGCTGAATCGATTCCGTGCAACAACGAGGACTCCACTGGTATCTTTATCCAATCTATGCACAATACCAGGTCTTAGGCTTGTATTGACTGTTTCTTCATCGTCGTCCTCACCCATTTCATCGCAGAAGGCTTGTCCATAGCGATAGGCAAGCGCGTTAACCAATGTCCCTTCATAATTCCCGTTTGCCGGGTGTACGACCATTCCCTGTTCTTTGTTAATGATGAGTAAATCTTCATCTTCATAGAGGACGGTAAGCGCAATATTTTGAGGTATAATACCTTCAAAGACTTCTTGGCTGTAGGTTACTTGGATAGTGTCACCAGCTTTGACAAGTTTGCTTTTTTTCACCGTTTTACCGTTCAAAACGATAATTGTATCTTTGTCACTCAACGTAGAACGGGAAATATCTTGGGTATGGGATCCTACATACGAATCCAATCGTATAGCTTGTGTTTCTGGTTCCACCACAAGTTCAATCTTTCCGACTCTAATAGCCATCTTAATTATCCCCGAACTGTCCGATGATATAATCGGCTACACTGATCCCTAGAGAAAACGATGCGGCAATTCCAGCTTGGACAAGGAACCCTTGTAAATCATCGGAGGGCGCACTGATGATATTTGTATTTTGTGCCACTTGGTAAAGAACAGCCGCAACGGGCAAGGTAATTACCATGGAGCCAAAAAACAACGTCTCTGCTCTTCTTATTTCATAACTCCAAATGGGAAATTCATCAGGTTGATACGGCTCATAATCCTTGAGTTGATCAGCAAAAGCAAGAGACGGGATGAGTAGAAGTAAGATTAGCAGCATTGCAATATTGCGCATACTACCCTCTCTTACCAAAGAGCTTTGTTCCGATCCTCACCACAGTTGATCCTTCTTCTATAGCCCATGCATAGTCAGTGCTCATGCCCATGCTTAGTGTATTGCAATCAGGAATAGAAAAGGTAGTGTTCATTCGTTCTAGAACACCACGTAAGGAACTAAAGGCTCCTCTTACTTCTCTTTCATCGCCCTCAAGGGGTCCAATGGTCATCAACCCTTTTATTTTCAGATATTTCCAACCAAGGATAGCTTCAACAGCTTCGAACAATTCTTTTTCGTTTTCAAATCCACTCTTCGTTTCTTCTTTGGCTGTTTTAAGCTCAAGGAGAATTGGGAATGGTCTCTCAAGATTTTGTTCAAGCTTCTCAGCAAGTTTTAATGAATCAACACTATCTATTCCGTTAAACAGCTGTATCGCCTTTTTAGCCTTATTCGATTGTAAATGACCGATCAGATGTAAATCCATTGCATCTATTCGTGGTTGAGGAACCTTTTGCTGAACTTCCTGAACTCGGTTTTCACCAAATAGATTTTGTCCAAATTCATGGATTGCAAGCATGTCGGAAAAAGGATGGGTTTTACTCACAGCCATAAGTTGAATCTCTTGTGGTTTTCTTCCAGCTCTAAGAGATGCTTCCTGTAATGAAGCTAAAACCTCTTCATAATTAGTTTTTAGACTCATCTGTGTCCTCTTTCTTCTTTCGTAATTTCTCTATTCTTGCTTTCAGACGATTTTCACTGATGGTTTGTCTCAAACTCTCCAACAACAATCTTCTTTCTTCATTGGCGCTCGTAAGAGAAGGCCAAATATCCAGCATACGTTTTGCAGACCTATTCAAACGCATTTTCAATTCTTCCAGCTCAGTATCTAACTTTACACGTATTCCTTCAAGCGCTTTGTTTTCAGTATATTCGTACAATACATGCATACGATGTTCGAGTTCTTTTCGTTTTGTTCTGAACTCTGAGATTTGTTTTTGGAATGCATGCATTTTCAACACTGAACTAGTGGCATCGACACTAAGAATAAGAATGATAGCTTTTGCTCCAAAATCAATAACTGTAGTATTTATAGCCATAAGCAAATGAGAAACCAGTGGATGTACTAAATACACCACAAAAACTGAAAGTAGACCGAATAACGTCGAATTCAGAAGACATACCCTTCCCCGAAGATTAAAGGGATAGGTGGAATAGTCCCAGAGTCGAACATGGAACAGATTTTCTAAAAGATAGCTGGTTATATATTCCAGCACACTTGTTCCGAAAAAGGCCACTAAAAACAACGTCCCGGGATCATCCGAATATGCAGTAAATACAAAAACAACCAACAAAGCTCCAAAACCATAGATGGGGAGATAAGGTCCATGTAAGAAACCACGATTTACAAGATGATGTTGCCCTATGGAACAATAGAGCACTTCAATGAAATAGCCCAAAATTGCGTACGACAAAAAGTACCAAATTAAATAAGAAAGTTGCATAAAAACCTCATAGCACCTTCAATATACTGGCTCAAAGGTATCTGAGCAACCAAAAAAAAGCACACTACAAAGAGTGTGCTTTGACCGGAGAGGGATTTGAACCCCCGACCAGTTGCGTGTAAGGCAACCGCTCTCCCGCTGAGCTATCCGGCCGACGCTGATGAACGTACCATAAACCCAACGAGACTGTCAACCATGTTTTCCAATTCCCTGATATTTCTTATTTACTCTGGGTATCGTTGGAATCCTTTAGTATAACATCATGAGCACCACCTTCCACGATGGACGTAGAGCTGACTACGGTTATTTTTGCTTTTTCTTGCAGCTCTGGCAGCGAAAGAGCTCCACAGTTACACATGGTGGATTTTATCTTACTTAAGGAAAGTTGTACGTTGTCTTTAAGAGGACCTGCATAAGGAACGTAAGAATCAACACCCTCTACAAAGCTCAGCTTACCTTCTCCGCCAAGGTCATACCGCTGCCAGTTTCTTGCTCTTGCAGAACCTTCACCCCAATACTCTTTCATGAATGAGCCTTTCACATTGACTTTCTGTGTTGGGCTTTCATCAAAACGAGCAAAGTAGCGTCCTAACATGAGGAAATCTGCACCCATAGCTAAAGCAAGGGTCATATGGTAATCGAATACGATTCCGCCATCAGAACAAATTGGTACGTATACACCATGTTTTTTGAAATATTCATCTCGAGCTTTTGCTACTTCAATCAATGCAGTTGCCTGCCCACGTCCAATTCCTTTGGTTTCTCTAGTGATACAGATCGAACCACCACCGATACCAACTTTTACAAAGTCTGCTCCGCTATCGGCAAGGAAATTGAAGCCATCGGCATCGACGACATTTCCTGCTCCTACTTTTACAGAATCACCATATTGTTCTCGTATCCAGGATAGGGTAATTTTCTGCCATTCACTAAAGCCTTCTGAAGAATCAATACAAAGGACATCAGCTCCATTTTCTACCAAGGCAGGAACACGCTCTTTATAGTCTCTGGTGTTAATACCAGCTCCAACCAGATAGCGTTTCTTTGCATCAAGCAATTCATTCGGATTGTCTTTATGACTTGCATAGTCTTTTCTGAATACAAAATATTTTAGTCTGTTTTTATCATCGACAATTGGCAAACTGTTGAGTTTGTGCTCCCAAATGATGTCGTTTGCTTCACTGAGGGTAATCCCTTCTTTTGCATATACCAGTTGATTGAAAGGTGTCATGATCTCAGAAAGAGGAGTATCGAGAGAAGTTCGGCTGGGTCTCCAATCTCTGGAAGTCACTACCCCAAGCAAGGTGCCGGTATTTGTTCCATCGTCGGTAATCGCAATGGTAGAGTGACCCTTGCCTTGTCTTAAATCAATAAGATCCTGTAGCGTGTGAGTGGCACTGAGATTGGAATCGGAAGGAACGAAGCCAGCTTTGAAGGATTTGACACGTGCAATCATTGCACTCTGGCTTTCAATTGATTGTGATCCAAAGATAAAACTGATGCCGCCTTCTCGTGCAAGGGCTTTGGCCATTTCTTCACCACTGACTGATTGCATAATTGCACTACACATAGGTATTTGTAGTGATATAGCACTCTTCTCACCTTTTTTGTATTTTACCAAAGGGGTCGTAAGTGATACATTCTTGGGAATGCAGTCTGCGCTAGAATATCCAGGTACTAAAAGATATTCACTAAAGGTTCGAGAAGGTTCATCAAACAAGTATGCCATGCCGTAAGCTCCTTAAGAGGTTTGGCAACATATAATGCACAGTTTTCATAAAGAAAGCAAGCTTAATGCAACAAAACTTAGTAATATTGTTGCATTATTTTAGCGAACTCCTACAAATAGTAGTGATTCCTTAGCTTTCAGCGTAACGACAATTTGTTCAGTGGTTACTATAACTCTTGGATCTGTTGCAGATTGTATTTGAAGCATAGTATTGTCCAACACTACGGTTTTCTCTTTTACATCTTTGCTGAGCAAACAAAATACGACACGTGTCTTATTATATCTTATAAAGCAAAGAGATGTGTCATCATGCATGAGAATTTTATATGAACCAGTTGCCAAAATTTCAGCGTTATTTGCACGAAACAAACCGAGTTGAGTATATAACTCGAAAAATTGCATATTCCATTTACTTTGGTCCCATTGCATAGGGTAACGAGAATCTTCTACTGATCCATATGGACCGGGGAGAGCGATTTCATCACCATAGAATACGTTGGGCATACCAGGAAGTACATACAACAATTTTACGATTCCTGCATATAAATTAAAATCAAAGATGTCAGTATTTGCATGCAGACGTGGGGTGTCATGACTATCCAACAAATTCATCTGCATATTGACCATCTGCGGTAGCATTGCATCTAAGGTACTTTGGAGTGCCTCAGCCAATTCATCGCCAGTAAACGGGCGTGTCTTTTTCGGAGTATGTCCCCACCCTTCGGAGAGGAATCTATCAGTCTCCCCCAACCAACTGCGTAACGGACGACTGCTCCCTAAATAGTTCATCGTTCCATCCCACATGTCTCCTTGTAAAAAAGGTGAAGAATCGACCCAATCTTCTCCTACTATGTACGCTTCTCTATTAACCTTTTTTACAGAAGCCCTAACTTCTCTCCATATCTCTTCACAGAACTGGTCCTTGCCTCGACGACCAACCTCACTTGCTACATCAAGGCGCCAACCATCCTGTAAGAACGGCTTTTTCAAGAAACGTTGCATTGCAGAATCATCATTTCGATACATGATATCTCTGAGCTTTTGGTTGGAATAATTGAGTTGCGGTAAGGTAGGTACATCATCCCAGCAAGCAACACTTCCATCTTCATTGATGTAATAATACTTTGCTTCTTCCGAATTTTTATCTGCTACGGCAGCCTTATACCAAGGATGGTCAGTTCCTGTATGGTTTATTGAAATATCAATAATTATTTTAATTCCAGCATCATGCAATGCTATGCAGAGATGGGCGAAGGCTTCATCCCCTCCAAGTTTCTCATCCACATGGAAAAAATCAGTACAATCATAGCGATGTGTGGTTCTGCTCTGTCCAATAGGATTAAGGTACAGCACCGTAATGCCCAAACGTTTAAAATATGGAATGGAATCCTCAATGCCTTTCAAATCTCCATTAAAGAAATCAAGGCATTTGCCTTCTTCAAAGGAGAGTGGTTTTTCATCAAAGTCGTGAATTGTTACTGAATTGCCATCAAATTCATATGCACCTTCTCGTGCACCAACCGATTCATCTCCATTTCTAAAGCGATCGGGAAATATTTGATAGCAGACGGAATTTTCTACCCACTCAACTTCTTCTTTATCACTCAGCAAGGAAAAACATTCAGTAAGCGGTGGCATAGAGGCTTTCAGTCCTGCTTTGCTGTAGGTATAGGATCTATCTGCTGCAACAATGATGAAATACCAAGAAACGCACGTATCTACAACTTTTATTGAACCTGTGCGGTACGTACGTGTCCCAATAGTTTCTGAATACATCCCTATATGCATTTCTCTGCCTAATTGAAAACTTACCAAATGTACATCTAGGATATCCGGGTCATTTGGTATTTGTAGGGACACGGTTATTTGTTGCCCTTTTTTAGGGTACATAGGAGTAACATATGTTGCACTTACGTTGCTATCAATACAATTCATCCAAGGTTTTTTAGTCATATAGGTTCCTTACTATTGTTTCTTTACTCACTTACAAAACCGGTTTAGTATCAGTGTATAAAATAATTTTTGGCTATGCAACCTTTACTGTTTCCTTTCAATATAAAATATAATAGGATACAAGCCAAAAATGAGGGGTTCAGCATGGCAGAGCATACAACGAAGGTGAAACGACCTACCATCAAAGACATCGCTAGAGAAAGCGGTTATTCAAAGACTGCAGTATCATTTGCGTTCAACGACCCTTCAAGAATCAGCAAAAAAGCATGCGAGCAAATATTAAGTACTGCTGAAAAACTTGGTTATATTCCCGATCCTATGGCAAGGAATTTCTCGTTACGCCGTCACCTGTCCATTGGGTTCCTTCTTCCACAGGAAATACAATATTCGCTGAACAATCCGTATACGCAACAAGTCTTGCTCGGGATTGGCAGTGTGTGTGAGAAATTCGGTTATACACTTACCTTAATTCCTCCATTGAATGAAAGTGTCACAGAAGCTGTTAGAAATGCAGCGGTCGATGGTTTGATAACCATGGGGATGCAAGTTGATATGGACATTGTTTCTGTCATGCAAACCAGACATCTAAGCTATGTAACAATAGACGGAACAGCTGACAAACAAATGCCAAGTGTGAATATCAATGACGAAGAAGCTTCGTATGAAATCATGAAAACGGTTCTTCAAGCTGGGCATAGACAGTTATGCATTATTGGTTTGGGCAAGGATGTATTTGCCGAGAATGCTACCAGTCCCAGTCTACCCTCCCGAAGGCTTGCCGGATACAGAAGAGCATTGGAAGAAGTAAACCTCTCTCTGGATGATGTCACAATGCTTGTATGTGAACCCACATTGGAGGAAGGCAAAAAGAAAGGAAATGAAATTCTTGCTCTGGATAAGAACATAACGTGTGTGGTTGCGATGAGTGATATTGTGGCAATCGGATGTATCCTGAGTTGGAGTGAAGCGGGGAAAAAAATTCCACAAGATATCTCTATAGCAGGGTTCGACAATATCGATGAAGCTTCGTTTATAACTCCAAAGTTGACTACCATCGATCAGCCAGCACATGAAAAAGGACGCCTTGCAGCGCAGGCCTTGTTTCAAATGATAAACAAGGCCCCGCTAGAAAGCGTCCATATTGAAATACCCTACACGCTGATCAAGCGTGATTCAGTATTTGATCTTACTTCTCAACAGCTTTAATAAGAGATGCAAGAACTACATCTGGGGATGGAGCTGCATCAATATCAATGAGAAGTCCTTTTTCGCGATAATACGCGATCAAAGGTTCGGTTTGTTTTTCATATACGCTTAATCTATTCAGAATAGCTTCAGGTTTGTCATCATCACGTTGGATCAAGGCTTCCCCTGTTTCATCATCAATACCTTCTACTTTGGGAGGGTTATACATGATGTGATAGGTCTTTCCTGTTGATTTACATACTCTTCTTCCGCTCAAACGTTTGACGATTTGCTCACGATCGAGTACGAAATTGATTACAGCGTCAAGCCCCTTCATCTCGGCAAGCGCATCAGCCTGTACAACAGTTCTTGGAAAGCCATCCAAAATAAAACCTTTCTGGGCATCAGACTCAGCCAATCTCTGTTTTACCATTTCAATGGTTACGCTATCAGGAACGAGATCCCCTGCAGCAAGAATTGCTTTAACTTGTTGACCAAGTTCAGTTTCACCCTTGATATGGCTACGAAATAAATCCCCTGTCGAAATATGGGGAATGTCAAAATGATTTTTTGCTTCGGACGCGATTGTCCCTTTTCCGGCTCCCGGAGGGCCGAGAAATACTAAATTCATGGTACACCTCACCTACAAGAATATATTGATACTAACACAACCTACCTTTTTGTCCTACCTCTAGAGTGAAAGAAGGGGTGACAGTTTTACCTTCTTGGGATAAAATTCTTTGAAAATAATGAGGAGATACTAAGAATGAATAAAATAGTGTTACATGCTACGGACCTTGACGGATACCTTAAGGATTCTGATAAGGAAAAAATTGAACATGTCGACAATCTGTATAAGAAATCCTTGAGTCATTGTTCAGTTCTAGAAACGGCAAGTGATGTCATGCAGCTCGAAGAAGCAAGAAAAGGCCTGGTAGATAGTGCCAAAGAAATAGGTAAATATCTTAAAGAGGTTTGTGCTGAAGAAAGTGCCATTCATGTATATTCCTTTGAAACGCCTCAGGAGCAACACGGACAAGCCAGTCGTTTGATAGCCAAACTTCGGTCTCCCAATACTGAGCATGAAGAGTTCCTGTATTATATTCAGCGTGCTTATGAGATGCTGTTTTCCCATGTGTATGCAGATGCTGCACTTCCTAAAAAGCGTTCCATTATCACAAAAACTCCGGTCACAAGCCCAGTAAGAAACTATGCAGTGCATAGAATTCCTGATGTCGATTCTTTGATTCAGAATAGTGTCATGTGTGTCATGTTACGTGGAGCTCTTTTGCCATCTATGATTCTCAGCAAGGAAATCCAGGAGTATTCTGTCGATGATTTTGTCACTCCTTTTGCATTGTTCAAAATCAAACGGGATGACACAAAGAAAGAGTCCAACATGGATTATATCCTTGATTTGGATAAATCTTATTTTGACCTTGCTTCCCTTGATGGAAAGGATCTTATCTTTGCAGACCCAATGAATGCGACCGGAGGCAGCTTGGTCACCATTGTAAAATATCTGAAAGATAATGGGGTAAAACCAAAATCAGTCAAATTCATCAATGTCATCAGCGCCCTCAAAGGTTCTTTAAGAATCGCAAGAGCTATTGAAGGAGCAGAGGTCTATACACTATGGATGGATCCCGTTCTTAATGATGCAGCTTACATTCTTCCGGGTCTTGGAGATGCAGGGGATCGTCTTAATGGAATGGATAGCAGCGATACTCCGAGAAATATCATCCAACTCATTGCTGACTATGGTTCTGCAATCACTAACCTATATCGCGCACAAGTCAGAGAAATCGAACAAACGGTATTGGAGAACTAATGCGTACGTACTTGCCTGTAATGTTAGCTCTTAGTTTGATTCTCACCTCCTGTGCTACAGGAGTAATTGATCAACGCCGAGCAGAAGAAATTGCAATACAGGCAAGTCTTGCATTCCAAAATCAGGATTACCAAGAAGCCTCTTTGTTATACGCCCAAGCGGTGCCCTTGGACCCAAAGAATGCATCGTATCAGTACAATGAACAACTTGCCTTATATCAAAACAAAGCTTATGAGCAAGTAATACAACAGAGCGAAAATTCCTTTGAGGCCTTCCCTACTCACTTGGAATTCTTATTTTTACAAGCTAAAGCGTATAGTTCAAACAAGCAGTATGATGTAGCAATATTGACCTATGAGAAGATTTTCACCTTGAATCCTGCATTGTACGAGCAAAAGGTCGAGGTTGCAGAGTTAGAGATTACATGGGGATATCAGGAAAAAGCAAAAAAAATAGCACTCTCTCTCCTTGATGACCATCAACAGGTAGAGAAAGCGCTAGATATATTAACGCGTTTGGAAGGCGATGCAAGCTGGTATGCTCACATGCAAACCTATCTTACGATGGAAGCTGAAGTACAAGCCCAAGAACAGCTCCAAGAAGGATCCAATACAGTGGATGAATCTTCTTCAGTCGAAGAATCAGCACAACCAACACAAGATACGCAATAGCTTCTTTAATCCGCAAGGATCCATCAAACAATACAGTATTGCCAAGTAGCTTCAATCCAGCATAACTGATCAAACCTACAACGGCAGGTCGAAGACCGTATAATGCATTCTTGACGTACATGTTCTTATCGAATTGACTTAGAAATCTTGCAATAATAACAATGATGATGATACTAGGAGTAATTTCGCCTAGTGTAGCAATAACACCACCCAGAGGTCCTGCAGCCTGATATCCTGCAAACGTAGCCATATTTATTCCGATAGGGCCAGGCGTTGATTCGCTGACGGCGATCATATTGGCAATATCTGCCTGTGTCAGCCAATGTGCATGGGTTTCTGCAAGTTGGTATAAGAACGGCAAAGTAGCAAGTCCACCGCCAATGGCAAACAATCCTATTTTAAAAAATTCCCAATAGAGCTGAAGAAAAATCATTTTGCCTTCCTCCGCTTGATACTTTGAATAAATAGACCATAGAGGATAGCAACTGGCACTACAACGATTGGATTAATCGGTAATAACAACATACATACTACGGCAACGATGTATAAAAAAACGGTAGGAATATCGATCAAACTTTTCTTTGCCAAGGAATATACTGATTGAGTAATCAGAGCACAAACAGCTACCCGGATACCTCCAAAAGCTCTTTGTACCCATATGTTGTCCTGAACCTGCACCAATATAGTAGCAAGTAAACTGATGATCATCAATGATGGGGTAACTTCCCCCAAAGTGGCTGCTAAAGCCCCTGGGATACCTCGCTTTCGATACCCAATCATTGTTGCCGTATTCACAGCAATAATACCAGGAGTACATTGCCCTACTGCATAAATGTCTAATACCTCTTCTTCGGTAACCCATTTATGATTATCTATAACTTCTCGTTGTAGCATTGGGAGCATTGCATAGCCACCCCCAAAAGTAAGGCCACCGATCTTAAGGAATGTGAAATATAAATCCCACAATGAGGCATCATGTTTTTTCATCTACCATTCTCCATTGCTTGGCGAACCAACTGGTCACATCGTTCATTTTCTGCAATTCCTGCATGACCTTTTACCCAGCCCCATTGAACCGGAAGTTCAAGATTGAGTTGATCTAGCTCTACCCAATATTCCTTGTTTTTTACAGGACTTTTACTTGCTGTACGCCAACCGTTTCTTTTCCAATTCTTAATCCAAGTTGTTATTCCATTTTTAACATATTGGCTGTCAGTATTGATATGAATGGTTTTTGGGTTATACCCCATACAAGCTTTCAATGCCTCAATGACCGCACGTAATTCCATGCGGTTGTTGGTTGTATCAGCTTCAAAACCGCTCGCTTCTTTTTCAAAAGAGTTGTCGGCTCTCAGCACGTATGCCCAGCCTCCAGGGCCGGGATTGCCTAAACAACCACCGTCAGTAAAGATTGTTATTTCTGTATAATCCATAGACCGGATAGTAATATAGAGCGTTGTTTCGGTCAACTACAGAAACTCTTGACAGCGACCTACCTACCTCGTAGGATAGGTTGTCCATACCAAGGGAAAGGGGTACGAGCCCCTGCGGTCCCGCCACTGTAGAGGATGGGGTTCTACATAAGACACTGTTGAATAAACGGGAAGTCGTAGGATCTGAGGATTCCTGAGCCAGGAGACCTGATCTGGACAATTTCCGCCGGCCTACGGAGTATAGGCCAGGGTATGTTTCATGCCCGTTTGAAGGGGCTATATGCACGATTTTCATCATAAATCCTATATACTTTTTGTAGCAGCATTTATCTGTCTGTCTCTGGGCAGAGTATCAGCTATGCCAATTGGCGAAACACAAAATACGGCTGAACAAGAACTAAGAATCGTAAGTCTTTCTCCAAATGTAACTGAAACGTTATATGCCCTAGGAGCAGGAGAATACCTGGTTGGACGAAGTGATTACTGCAACTACCCACAAGATGCGCTTGAGCTTCCTTCAGTTGGTACGTTGTATAACCCTAGTCTTGAGACTTTATTATCCTTAGAGCCTACTTTGGTAATCAGTAGCGCTTTTGTCCCGGAGGAGTTTCTTACATCCGTAGAAGCTGCTGGCATCAAAGTGTTACAATTGAATACACAACAAACATTTCAAGGGACCTATGCGCTAATCCGAGAGATAGCCCAAACAGTTGGGAAAGCAAGTGAAGCGGAGTTGATGATCCTTGGTATGCAAAATAAAGTACGAGAAGTCACAAGCACGTATAACGATACGGATAAACCTACGGCCTATTTGGTTATAGATTTCGGCTCTTTCGATGGAACAGCTACCGGAGATACCTTTCTTGGAGATATGCTTGAGTTAGCAGGCGCTACCAATGTTGCCAAAGAGGCTACCAATTGGACATTCAGCAAAGAATTATTAATGGCTGCCGATCCTCAAATCATTTTGATCAGTCCTCGTTGGGGAGAAACGATAGAAGAAACCATCAATGAATTCAAAAACACCAAACCATATTCAGATCTTTCAGGAGAACTGGTAGTATTTGATGCCGACTCGACAAGTCGCCAAGGCCCTAGAAGTGCAGATGCCCTCGAAACTTTGGCACAATTGATTCATCAAGCTAGGTAACCTATGAAAAAAGTCCTTGGGGCAACACTCATCATTCTAAGTATTATTTTGATGTTTCTTTCCCTGACACTAGGACCTTCCCATATCAATCTGCAAACAACGCTTTCTGTTTTGAAAGGACAGCAAATTGAGGGAAATCAAGGCTATATTATTTGGCAGTTAAGATTACCCAGGATTCTTTCATCTTTTTTGACAGGAGCGATTCTTGGAGTTTCAGGCACGGTATTTCAAGCAGCCCTAAGAAATCCCATGGCTGATCCCTTTATACTTGGAATAAGCAGTGGCGCTTCCTTTGGTGTTGCTCTTGCTTTGTTTATCGGTATCGCACCGCTGCTTGGTTTTCCGCTTAGTGCGCTTATTGGGGCCATTCTGACCACATTGTTTATTGTCGGAATTGCTACAAAACGTAGCAACAGCAACACTTCCCTATTGCTTACCGGCGTAGCAGTTAATTATATTCTCAGTGCTGCGATGACGCTACTGATGGTACTACATCGTGAACAATATCAGCGAATTTTATATTGGACCTTAGGCAGTTTTTCTTCCAGTACGTATACGCAAGTCATTACCTTGTGTTTCACGTTTGCATTGCTTTTTTTCATTTTACGAGCCAATCACGAAAAAATGGATTTGCTCTTGCTCGACGAAGCATCAGCTCATGCGAGCGGACTGGCAGTAGGAAAAACAAGGTTGCTCTTACTCCTTGTGGGTTCAGCTGCTAGTGCAGTGTGTGTTTCCTACTATGGGGTTATCGGCTTTATAGGGCTTATGGCTCCTCATGTTACTCGTTTGGTTGTTGGTCCCAAACACAGTCGATTGCTCCTACCCTCTGCACTGTTCGGGGGCTTATTGCTTCTAGCCAGTGATACTGTTTCAAGAATACTACTTCCCTCAGGGGAACTTCCGGTAGGAATTATCACAAGTTTGCTCGGGGTTCCGTTGTTTATTTATCTCTTGAGAAAAGGGAGATATAGATTACAACACCAAGTATTTGAAAACCTTAACCTAACGCTTCCAAGTGGGAAATTCATCGCCCTTACGGGTCCAAATGGAAGTGGAAAAAGTACATTGCTCAGATTCATATACAAACAACTAAAGCCAAATGAGGGTGCAGTTTTTGTAGATGGAACTGATATTGAAAAACTTACACAAAGACAGCTTGCCACCAAACTTGGTTTTGTAGCCCAAAATGGACAATTGGAATACTCTTTTACCGTGAGAGAAGCTGTTTCTATGGGGCGTTTTGCCTACAAAGGCATTGATACCGATCATATTGTTGATAAAGCAATTCAATCCTGTGATATTGAACATCTTCAAAACAGTTCTGTTACAGAACTCAGTGGCGGGGAAATGCAACGTGTTCTATTAGCTAGGGCTCTTTGTCAAGATGGAAAATTGCTGTTACTAGATGAACCGGTAAATCATCTGGATGTTCAGCACCAGCGCTCCATGATGGCAATGCTTAGTAATCTTGTGCATGAAGGGTATACCGTTATCTGTGTATTGCATGATCTATTATTGGTTCAGGTGTACAGTCAACTAGCTCTCGTTCTCCAAAAAGGCAAGATAGTTTCTTATGGGAATACAGAAGAAGTATTCACGGACAGCTTGCTTGAAGAGGTCTATCATATAAAAGCCCATCAGGTGTATGATAAAGAACTGAATCGTGAACTGTGGCTACCTAGTTGGTAATTGAGGTATATATTACATGAAGCCTTTGAGCTCGTTCCTCCATCGTATTTATCGTAGAGTGGTCAAGGTTGGTCTTGCTTTGAACTACGACTTTCTAACGTGGCAGGCCGAAGAGATTCCTCAGGGACCAAAAATATTCTGTTCCAATCATTTCAGTTCTAGCGATGTGCATTTTGTCACTACTTTGACAAAAGACCCTCTGCATATGGTTATCGGACCCGCTTTTGGAATTCCGGTAATCGGGTCCTTTCTCAGATGGACAGAGCAGATAAATGCACTTACCAAAGAAGATAGAAAGACCGTAGTGCAAAAAGCTGTTTCCTACCTGCAAGAAGGTGATAGCATATACATTTTCCCTGAAGGGGATTTGAATACCCAAGAACAGCTTATGTGTTTCAAATCGGGTGTTGCCCAGATTTATCTTGCGAATCCTGTACCTATTGTTCCTATCGGACTTATTGCACCCAAAAGGCGGGTACGTAATAAAATGAGCAAGACCGCGGGAAGACAAATGACCGTTGTAAGTAGAAATTACTATGCTAACATTGGTAAATGCATGGAATTCCCTGAAGCTTTAGAAGTGGCAAAATATGATGTAGAAACAGCTCGCCAGATGATTCTTGATGAGCTGAGTGAAACGATAGATACCTTGATCAAAGAGATCAAGACAGATAAATTCTGGAGTTGAATATGGATGATGTAGAAAAAATCTTCGCTGATTTCAAAAACCGGGTTGATGAGATTGCTGAGCATGCACAACAGGTTCATGCAGTTACGTTCAAAGCTGATCTAAAGAACGGAACATCCTTCAATTTCACCTATAACAGTGAGAAATTTGCAAAAGAAAGAGAACCTCAAGGGGCATTTAAACCACATAGTGTTTTCAATGGTATCTTCGATATCATTGCAACATTGTCTACGATTGCGTTGCTTGTTATTCTCATCAGAGTCATGTTGAATGAACAGCAAGTCACGTTACTCCCCATTTTTACGTATTCCTTCTTTATTGCAAGTTTTATCATTTCTGCTCTCTTCCATTTCTTCTCTGTAGAACAACGGGTACATCAAATATTCAATTACTTGAAGGAAAGTTTAAAGATCCTTTCCTTGACGATGGTAAATTTGTTTTGGGCTTCTGCAGTAGATCCATCTTCACTCACATTCGTAAGAGGCTTGTCTTTGGTTATAGCTGCCCTCGCCTTTCTCTTTCTCTCAGGAAGAAGTTCACTATCTTTCCAGGTAAGCCTCGCTTTGACTGCCTTACTTCCCTTCGCAGCTTTCTTTGTCGATTTACAATTGGATACGATACTTCGTTGCCTTCTATTTAGCTTATGGTCTGTAACTCCTTTAGTTTTTAAAAACGATTCCAGAATGCGTACGAATACCATTTTTGCCTTGATTGGTGTAATCCTTCTCTTTCTTTCCTATTCTGCTTTGATTTAACAGTTCTTTTTCTTTTATTCTCCCCAAATTGCCTCTATACTGAATATCACAAGGAGGATGTTGAGAATGAGATTAGGAATCCTTGGAGCAGGAAATATTGCTCGAAAAATGGCTGCTACCGTACGAGAAATGGAAAATGTAGAAGCATATGCCATTGCTTCCCGCAACCTTGAGAAAGCGCGTGAATTCGCAAAAGATTGGGATATACGTAAGGCGTACGGCTCTTATGAAGAGATGGTTTCGGACCCAGATGTAGATTTGGTCTATGTATGCACTCCCCACTCGTTTCACTATGAACATATGATGCTCGCTTTGGAACATGGAAAACCTGTACTCAGTGAAAAGGCCTTCACGGTAAATGCTGAACAAGCAAAGAAAGTCTTACAATATGGAGAAGAGCATAAGCTTCTCGTTGCAGAGGCTATTTGGACTCGTTATCTTCCCATGCGCCTCGTACTTGAACAGATACTTGAACGAAGGGTCATCGGAGAACCCCATTCATTAACTGCTAACCTTTGTTATCCGATCAAAGGCGTGAAACGTCTTATGGACCCAGAACTTGCTGGCGGAGCCTTATTGGATTTAGGAGTATATCCAATAAATTTTGCCATGATGGTCTTTGGAAATGAAATTGAGACCATTGATTCAACTTGTATCAAGACTGATAGCGGTGTAGATGAGACAAATTCCATTACATTGACCTTTAAAGGTGGAAAGATGGCTATGTTGCATTCCTCAATGCTGAGTACCAGTGACCGGCGTGGTGTCATTTTTGGCAGCAGAGGGTACATTGAATTCTTGAATATCAACAATTGTGAAGGTATCAACGTTTATGATAAGGAATATAATCTTATTGAGACCTACAAACCGTTCAAGAATATAACTGGATTCGAGTTTCAAGTAGAAGCTTGTAAAAAAGCATTAGAAGATGGGGAACTTGAACTGAAGCAAATGCCACATAGTGAAATAGTGAAAGTAATGGAAGTTATGGATACCTTAAGAAAACAGTGGTCAATCCACTACCCTATGGAGTAGATACATGGAATTAAAAGAACGTATTGCATTGGTTGAGAAACAAGAGCAAATGCTACAATTTACCAGTTTTTCCAACGAGGAAGCCTGGAAGCTTGGTAAGCTTTTCGTGAGCTACATTTTGGACCAAAAAATGCCCGTTGCAGTTTGCATCAAAACCTTGAACGGTAAAACCCTGTTTCAGTTCACAAATGAAGGTGCAAATTTTGGTTCTCAGTCATGGATTGATAGAAAATTCCGAACAGTTCAAGAGTTCGAAACCAGTACATTGGGTTATGCTCTATATATTAAGAGCAGAGGTGCTACTCTTGTAGACAGAGGCTTGGATCCAACCAAATATGTTGCATGTGGCGGAGGATTCCCTATTGTTGTGAAAGATGCCGGTTTGGTAGGGGCTGCGATAATCAGTGGACTAACTGATGTGGAAGACCATGCAGTTTTGATACATTGCCTCTCGGAGTATCTCGGAGTTTCTGGTGTTCCCGACTACCCTATAAATCTTTAAGCATATGCATGTAGTAGCGTTCTTCGATCGCTTCTTCTGAAATATCCAATAAAGAAAGCATTTGATGTAAACAGGTCTTCGCTTCGGAGACCTGTTTTTCTTCATCAAGTAAGAACTCCATTTCCAAGAACCAACCAAGACCTGCTATTTCAACTAATTCAATATGAAGAGGCGCAGGATAATCTTTTGAGGTATAGGTGTAGAAATACCCACGTTTAGTTTTACGAATGTACTCTTGATACCCTAAGCTAAGGCAAAACTCATGGGCTTTTTCATGTTGGTCCGCACTAGAGGTAAATTCAATTTCTTTGTTTACTTCTATTCCATCTTTAAGGCTTTTATACTTTCTGGTAAACCAAATCTTTCCGGTTAGTTCGGAAAAAGATGGACCTGTACTTTCAAGGCGAAGTCGAAACAAAGGATCTTCATCTTTTACTTCAGTATAATAAATATCTTGTTTTACTTCACAAACAGCCTTGCTGATACCACCAAGGCCATCGAGAGTATGCCTTAATGTAATAGGATCCTCAACATGTGCTTTAAGTTCTACCTCTAATGCCATCTTAGTCTTTCCAGGGGAAGATCATATTCTTCAAAGTTCTATGTCCGACACACTCTCTTTCATCGTACAACAGCTCTTCCCATGGAATATGTTTTCTGTCTGCATCGGCATTTTCTTCTAAATAGTCATATTTGTACATCATAAGCTTTACCGCATCGCTGCTGGCAAGCAACATACCGGTAATTCCAGGGGCTAAACCTGCAAGAACCATGGAAAGTCCAAAATTCACAATCTGATATAAAGCAAAAAACAAAGAGAAGAACAAATTGTCAAAGACAATAATAAGACTCTTCTTTAGTGTTTTAACTGGACGGTCTCCAGGCATGGCTCTGAACAATGCCCAAAAGTACAACAAGGACAATGTCAAACCCATAAACAACCAAAAGAGCAGTACACTCAAGAGCGTTCCCACAGCAGTTCCATAGCTAAGATAAAAGGGAATGACGAATACAAGCAGTGAAACATCCAGAACGATGATCAACCAAAACAAGAGACTGTGTCTCCATGAATCACGGATTCCTCTCTTGAATCCTTCCCAACCAGGTCTCTCATAGCGCGCATAAGCCCAGGTGGAAGCCGAAGCTCCAGCACTGTAAAATGCAAATAAACCTGCACTTAAAACCATACAGGCGACAGACAACAATGCATTATTTTGCATCAAGGTCATGCTGCCCATAAATGCAAGCAAGGTTACTAAAAACCCTAGATTGAGGACAACCATAGAGATAAGGTTGTCCCAACCATCAAAAAAAGCTTTTTTAAAGAAGAATCCAATCATGTTTCAAGAGTACTCATACCTCTGCCCGAAGGCAAGAGGTTTTAGAATGTGGTTTCATCTGGATTCTTTGTAGGACCACAGATATTTTCCATTGCATCAAGCTTTCCCATTTGTGCATCAGACAATTCAAAATCAAAGATTTCCAGATTCTGCTTGATAGATGAAGGAGTTACTGATTTTGGAAGGATGATATACCCTTTCTGCACATCATAACGCAGACATACTTGTGCGGCACTTTTCCCAACTTCTTGGGCAATTGTATTTACGATTTCACTGGAAAGCAACCCACCAGTCCCTAATGGACTGTAGGCTTCCAAAGCCATGCCTTTAGCCTTGCAATACGTTACCAACTCTTCTTGCTGTTCGCCTGCATAGAGTCTGATCTGATTAACATGGGGAATTATTTTTGCAGTCTTTAGCAAAGCTTCAATGTGATGTTCTCGGAAATTGCTGATTCCAATACTTCTGACCATACCCTTTTCATAAAATTCTTCCATAGCCTTCCAGGTACCTGCATTATCGGCTTCCCAATTGTCTCTTGATGCAAGAGGATTCGGCCAGTGAATGAGCAGGAGATCAACATAGTCGGTTTGTAAAAGTTCCAAGCTTTTCTTGAAAGCTTTTACTGTTTTCTCGTATCCATGCTCTTTGTTATGTATTTTCGTGGTAAGAAAGATATCTTCTCTTTTTATTCCGCTCTCGGCAATGGCCTTTCCGACACTTGCCTCGTTTCCATAGGCCTCGGCTGTATCTATATGACGATATCCTGCATCCAAAGCAAACTTTACGCTATCGTATGCAACTTCGCCATCAGGAATCTGCCAGGTACCAAATCCTATCTGTGGGATTTTTACGTTGTTATGAAAAGTTATATAATTCATGCAGTGCTCCTTTCTAATTCAATAAGAAGTCTAGTATATTCCATCCCATTTGTTCATCTTGTTTGTACAATTCGGTGTACCCGCATTGGGAACAAGTAATGGTTATGAACCGTTTGTTCTGAATGTCAAAAATTTTAGCAAAATTCCCGCCAGTGGCCTGAAAACGGTCAGTCTCATAATGAGTACCACCGCACTTTGGACATACATATTGTTTCTTTTCCATGACCTGCATACTATCATAATTCATGCATATAAAAAAGTGATAAAAACCCTCTTGACTAATAGAATACCCTTTGGCTATAGTACAACAGTTGCTATGGCGGCATAGCTCAGTTGGTAGAGCAAACGGCTCATATCCGTTCGGTCAGGGGTCCGAGTCCCTTTGCCGCTAAAGACCTCTTTGGGAAACCAGAGAGGTCTTGCTTTATACTCACCCTCATTCCTATACTACACTCATGAGACTTTTCTATGCTTTGAATTTTGATGAATCTACATTGGACAGACTCTCCTCGATTCAAAAACGAACCAACCCTTTTCTTACCAAAGGGAAAGCTACCAGTACCTTCAATCTCCATCTCACCTTAAGCTTTCTTGGAGAACAAAGCCCCACTCTTGTCCCTTGCTTGGAAAGCATCTTGCAACAACTACCTGATACTCAACAAAGATTATTGTTTACCCATATAGGATATTTCCCTAAACGAGGAGGTTCTATTATTTGGGTAGGAGTAAGAGAAAATCCTGAGCTACATTCGCTTCATAGAATGTTACGTTTTCAATTGCACCAACAACAGGTACCATTCAAAGATGAACGCTTTAAAGCACATATCACACTATTTCGTGGAGCAAGATTTGAATCTCTACCACTAATCGAGCCATTTCGTTGTAACGCAAAGAGTATTAGTCTTATGCATTCAACTCAGACCAATGGCGTATTAACGTATATTCCTTTAGCTACTAAGTATTTATAATATCTTTAATTGCTTTATCTCGCGTTGCATAGCTTTCTCTTCTATGATACCGTACAGATATGGATACGTATGTTGCACATAATGCAAAAGCTTGGGATTGGGAAGTTTCGAAACATAACATCTGGACAGATGGATGTTCTGATGAACAAATTGAAAAAGCACGCAGTGGAGAGTTGGAAATGATTCTCTCCCCTTTCAAGACTGTACCCGCTTCTTGGGTGTCAGACATGAAAGGAAAGAAAGTGCTTGCCTTAGCCTGCGGAGGTGGACAACAAGCTGTATTGATGAGTTTGGCAGGAGCCGAAGTCACTCTGTATGATATCTCTGAGAAACAGATTGCTCAGGATAAGTCGTATGCAGATAAGCTTGGATTAGATATAAAGTGTATTCAAGGTGATATGCGTGATCTTTCGTGTTTTGAAGATGAATCCTTCGACCTCATATATAATCCGACATCTACATGTTTCATTGATGAAGTCAGATCGATGTACCAACACTGTTATCGTATTCTAAAACCCACTGGTTATTTCCTTACGAGCATAACTAACCCTGTCCTGTATCTTTTCGATGAAAAGAAAGTCATGAGAAATAAACTGCGGGTGAAATATACGCTACCTTATTCCGATTTGAATAGTTTGAGTGAAAAAGAATTGGATAAACATATGAAACGCAATGATACAATTGAGTTCAGCCATACGTTGGAAGACCTTCTTGCAGGAATTACTGACTGTAATTTTCATATCGTAGGGATGTATACGGATACTGCTGGCTTTATGATGATCGATAGTTTTATCCATGATTGTTATCTTGCCGTACGTGCACAGAAGTGCTTGTAGGGAAACAAAAGCTCTGTGTATACTATGTATATGGAAAACTATTTTTCACGGTTATTACTATCAAGCGAACTTGATGATCCAATATATTTTGCAAAACTCCACCAGACGATCAGTGATCTGGAAAAAGAGCGCGTACAGCATTTCAATGAAAACGGGCCTATGAACATTCATTATATTTCTTTAATGGGTGAATTAAATATGGCCTATTACCAAGCTCATGAAACCGATAAGGAACTGGAAACAGCACAACAAATTTATCAAACTTCCCAAGTGCTCAATGGGGAAGAAGATGATGTTACCATAGAATCTTTGATAGCTCTTGCACTTTCCTACCTCGATGATGGGCAGAGTGATGAAGCACAAAGTATCGCCGATGATTTGTTGCAAAAGAATTATACCAAGGAAGAGGGTCCGTCTTATACGTTATATATTGACTCCTTATGCCTTCAGGCAGACATCCATCACAATCGCAAAGACTATGACCAAGAACTTCTTATTCGGCAACAAGTGCTAACCCTCCTTACCTCATTGGAAGGCTCTGCATCCAATCAAACCATTATGGCACGTTGTGGATTAGCCGTATGTCTGGAAAAGAGGAAATCCTATAAAGAAGCATTGGAACAATATCGTATTATTCGTTCCTATCTTGATATCGAATCAGACTTCGCCACAGAAGCCGAGAAAATTGGATTGCTGGTTCATATCGGTAGATGCTATAAGAAACTCGGCAATTCAGAAGATGCCTTGGCTTTGTACCGATGGGCACATCGAAAAGCTCATGTAAAATTTGGGGCTTCTTCTCTATTAGCTAGAAAGATGCAGAAAATTCTGAAAATCAGCGAAAAAGAAGAAGGTTGATTTCGCTTGACCCAAACCGCACTTTTAGTATATGTATTAATTGTTAGCATTTACTAACTATAGGAGTCTACTTTGAAGCAAATAGCCATTGTTTATTATAGCGGTACCGGAAATACAGAAGCTTTGGCACAAGCTCTTGCCAAAGGAGTTCAATCCACCGGAGCTACAACACGACTAATCAGTGCAGGTCTCTTTTCTGCTGATATGTTGGATAGCTATGACGGCTTTGCCTTTGGTTGCCCTGCTATGGGAAGCGAAAGTCTAGAGGACGAAGTTTTTGAACCTATGTTTGATTCATTAATCCCATTCTTGAGTAATAAAAAAGTAGCACTATTTGGGTCGTATGGCTGGGGAGACGGCCAATGGATGCAAGATTGGGCTGAAACAACTGAGGGTGCAGATGCAATTATGGCAGGAGAACCAGTCATTGCCTTGGACACCCCTGATAAAGAAGCCCTAGTTGCTGCATACCAATTAGGAATTGCGCTCGCCAGTTAATCCCATCATGAAATAGGTAAGTTTACTTGCTGTGTACGGTGCATGATGCAAGGTATTTGGCGCGAGTTCTACCACATCGAAACCTACGATCGTACGTCCTTGTGTAAGATTCGTAAGCAAGGTAATTGCATCCCACCAAGAAAGACCGCCTGGATCAGGAGTACCAGTAGCACTCATCAAAGCTGCATCCAAACCATCCACATCAAAGGTAATATACAGCTTATTGGGAAATCCTTGTGGGAGTTTCAGTACATCTAAACCACCTGTATATTTCTGCTTGTATAACATTGATGCATCAAAATACTTTATCCCATAGGTTTCTCTTGCTTGTAGGTCTTCTTCACTGTAGTTTCTGATCCCTACCTGAAACAACGGGATACCGCTTTCAACAACTCTTCGCATAACACAGGCATGGCTGAGTTTACTGTCTTCATAGGTATCTCGAAGATCCATGTGGGCATCAAATTGCAAAACACCTACCTCACCTTTTTCAAAGGATTCGGTAAGAAAAGGAATAGCTGCATTAGTGACTGAATGTTCGCCCCCAAGCATCACAGGGATTGCTCCAAACTTTGATGCAAGCTGTACAGCCTCACTTGCCTTTTCTATTGATGATTCACTATCACCACTGCAATCAACGGCCTGTGTTGTATGCATACCCAATAAGCCAGGATTACCGAACCCTTCCACCAATTGCTCCAATTGTGAAGAAGCATCTATAAGAGCCTTTGGACCTTGAGAGGTTCCCCCCATATAAGAAACGGTTTCTTCCAAAGGAAATGGAATGATATGAAAATAAGCCTTTTCAGGTTCACTATTAGGAAATTCTGAGTCAAGAAACCAATGTTCCATACTACCTCCTACGATAACCTACGTTGATATTCATCAAATCCATAGGTTCTCACTACTTGATAAGAATTCTCTTTGTAAATGCCGATATCAGGAAGAGCAATTCCATTGAACATATTCGTTTTTACCATGGTATAGTGCATCATATCTTTCAAAATCAGGACATCACCTACCCTTGGTTCATTCTGGAAACTATAGGAACCTACCCAATCCCCTGCCAAGCAAGAACTACCACCAAGCCGATACTCGCCATCCTGGGTAATTGTAGCTCCTTCAACTTGTGGAGAATATGGCATTTCAAGACAATCCGGCATATGAGCTGCAAAGGAAGAATCAAGCATGAGCGTTTTTATTCCATTGTTTTCTACGATATCAAGAATTTCAGTCACCATGTATCCTGTTTCCCATACAAAAGCTGCACCTGGCTCAACGATAAGATCGATATGTGGATATTTAACGTGAAAAGCTTTGATTGTTTTTCTAAACAATGCAAGGTCATATCCCTTTCTGGTGACTAAATGCCCGCCACCCAAATTCAACCAAGAAATCTTTGGAAGAAAATGGCCCCAATGCTTTTCAATAGATGCAAGTGTTTGCACTAAATCTTCAGCGCTGCTTTCACATAAATTATGCGAATGGAGTCCAGAAATTCCAGAAGGAAGCGTTTGTAAATCCGTTGGTAATATTCCCAATCTACTTCCAGGGCTACAAGGATCGTACAATGCGGTTTCTACCGTTGAATACATAGGATTAATCCTAAGTCCAAGCTCCGCTTTTCCACTGCGATTTTTGTACATCTCATACTGTGCAATTGAATTGAATGTAACATGAGTTGCCATATTGGCAATCGTCTCATACTCATTCTTTTGATAGACCGGAGCATATGCATGCAATTGCCTAAAATAGGGAGATGCCAGTAATGCTTCGTTTAACGATGATGCTGTAGCTCCTTTAGCAACACTTGCTATTTCATGAAATACTGCATGCATACCAAAACCCTTGAGTGCAAAAAGAAACGTTATAGGAAGAGAGTCTTGCAACTCCTTGATCAAGGTTAAATTATTCATGAATAGTTCATAGTCCAACACAAATGCAGGAGTTCGTTTAATTTTTTTTGTATCAATCATTGTTTACAGTCCAAATGCAAGTTTTCCATCTACTACTACTTCCCAAGGCAAGCCTAACGGGCCAAGTTCCTCAAGGAATGGATCAGGATCAAATTGCTCCATATTATTTACCCCTGCACGATTCCAAATACCTCGGGCTACCAAACTTGCTCCCAATGCTGCAGGAACCCCGGTAGTATAAGAAACAGCCTGTGCCTTTGTATCTTGATAGGCCATCTGATGACTGCAGTTGTTGAAGATATAACAGGTTCTTTCCTTATTGTCCTTGATACCTCTCATTTGACAACCAATGGAAGTCTGCCCTTTATAGTTTGGACCTAAGGAAGAAGGTTCAGGAAGGACTGCTTTCAAGAACTGCAAGGGTTGTATCTGCATCCCTTGGAAGGTAACCGGCTCAATACTTGTCATGCCGATATCTTCCAATACTCTTAAGTGCGTAATATATGCTTCGCTGAAGGTCATCCAAAATCGTGCACGTTTGAGCGTAGGATAATGCTTTACCAACGACTCGAGTTCCTCATGGAATAGCAGATAACTTTCTTTTGCTCCGATTCTTGGATAATCGACGCTTTGATGTATCTCCAACGGATCTGTGGTAATCCAGTTTTCCTCGGAGAAATACCGACCATTCTGAGTAATTTCCCGGATATTGATCTCTGGATTAAAATTGGTAGCAAAACTTTTGCCATGGTCCCCTGCATTGCAATCAACGATATCCAGATAGTGCATTTCATCAAAATAATGTTTTGCTGCGTATGCAGTAAATACATTGGTTACCCCTGGATCAAATCCACTTCCAAGCAAGGCTGTCAAACCGGCTTCTTTAAAACGATCCTGAAATGCCCATTGATAGGAATATTCAAAATGGGCTACATCCGGCGGTTCGTAATTTGCCGTATCTATGTAATGCACTCCTGTTTGCAAACAAGCTTCCATGATGGAAAGATCCTGATACGGAAGAGCGACATTCAGCAGTACATCTGCTCTGAATGATTTGATCAAAGCTACAAGTGCCTCTACATCATCTGCATCAACTTGGGCTGTAGAAACAGGAACAGGGCCTGCTTCCTTGGCAATGGCATCACATTTAGCCTTGGTACGACTCGCTAATAAAATCTCTTCGTATATATCTTCCATTCTTGCAGATTTTCTGAGTGCTACGTTGCCGACTCCCCCTGCTCCTATGATTATCAAACGTTTCTTATTCATGCCCTACTCCTCTTGGTCTGTTTCATAATAGGTGTAACCTCTTAATCCTGCTGTGTATGCAGCTATGATTTTACGCCTTTCTAATGCGGTGATGCGACCATCCTGAACCGCCCGTTCTGCTTTCGTCTTAATTAAGGCTTCCAAGCGTTTCGGCTCATATTCTACATAACTTAATACGTCAGAAACTGTATCACCTTCCAATTCATTATGAAGTCGAAATTTTCCATCTTCATACGTTACCGAGGCTACGTTGGTATCCCCTAGCAAGTTATGCAAATCACCCAAGGTTTCCTGGTAAGCTCCCACTAAGAAAACTCCAAGAATATAATCTTCACCTTCAGGAGGAGTATGCAATGACAATGTATTTTCTGGTTCCCAATGGCCTATAAATCGATCAATTTTTCCTTCGCTATCACAGGTGATATCAGAGAGGACTGCTTTTCTGTCGGGCTTCTTATCCAACATATGTATCGGCATAATAGGAAATAGTTGATCAATGGCCCATACATCGGGAAGGGATTGGAATAGACTGAAATTGCCATAATAAATATCAGAAAGCTGGTGCTCCAATTTCTGGAACTCCGGTGATTCTATATCACCATATTTTTCCTTTATTTCGGCCACAATTTCCCAGTATACATGTTCGGCTGCTGCACGTTCACGCATGTTTACTTTGCCATACAAAAATTTATTTCTGATTTCTTCTCTGTAATAATTCAGGTCATTCAGACATTCTTGTGCATTCTTCTTGTTTAGCATGGTTCTTACATACAACAAGTTTTCCAAGGCAGGAAGTAGCTTCGGATCCAAGGTATCTTCCACTTTCTCCCCATTCCAAAAGATATTTGTATCAAGGATATTGATGAGCAAAACAGAATAGAACGAAACAAGTGCACGTCCTGATTCACTGATCAAGGTAGGATGTGCAACATTTTCTTCCTTACAGATATTCATTACTTCTTCTACGATATCGTAAGAGTACTCTTTGGTCGTATAATTTCGGCTGTTTGCACTATCCGTATGGGAACCGTCATAGTCTATTGCCAATCCACCACCAATATCCAAACAGCCCATCGGAGCGCCTTCATGCACCAGCCCACAATAAAAGCGAGCAGCTTCTGTAGCACCCATACGAATATCTCTGATATTGGGTATCTGACTGCCTAAATGGTAATGAAGCAATCTCAGGCAATCCAACATCCGTTCCTTTCGCAATTGGTCAACTACATGGATTACTTGCGTGGTATTCAAACCAAAGACACTACGATCACCACCACTATCGGTCCAATGGCCGCTGGCAACGGTAGAGGGTTTCATACGCAGCCCAATATTTGGTTTTATTCCCAATGCCCTACTTCGTTGTAAAATGATATCAACTTCTCCTGGCATTTCGATAACCAGAATTGTCTGCACACCCATGGAAAGTCCACGGAGTGCAAGATCTATATATTCCTCGTCTTTGTAGCCATTGCATATTACATAGGCCTGATTATCATCTATATGAGCCAAAGCCAAGATCAACTCTGCCTTGCTTCCTGTTTCCAACCCATGATGATACTGTTTCCCATATTCGCAAATTTCTTCCACTACCTGTTGTTGCTGGTTGACCTTCACTGGGTATACTCCGCGATAGGTCCCCTGATATCCGGCATCTTGCATAGCACTGAGAAAACTTTCATTGATATGTTGAATTCTAGAATCAAGAATATTTGAAAAACGAAGTAGCATCGGCAATTTCATGCCACGTTCCTGGAGTCCTTTTACCACAGAAAGCAAACTTACCTGTGAAGCAGGCTCATTATCTTTTAGACGAACCTCTACCTCTCCCTTGTCGGAGATATGGAAATACTCATTTCCCCAAGCATCGATGTGGTAGAGTTTTTGTGCATCGTCTATCGTCCATGTATTCATCTGTATTTCCTCTTGGGCTCAGTATAGCAGAATAGTGGCTGACATCTACAGTTCAAAACGTTTTAAGCTTAGCGAAAGAAGAGGTTTTCCATGCCTTCTTTTACTGTATTGACAAAAAGGCAAATCAGATACAATAATTAGATGATATCAATTTGATATCATTATGTATCACTATGGAGGTTTCAGTATGAACGAACCTGTCTATTCACAAGAAAAAGTATTGCAAAAACCATCAAACGGATTAGCTTTTCTCATCATTAACTCAATTTTGATTCTTTTGGGATTTGGCCTTTTTATGTATGGAATTATTGCTGAGCTATCTCTTTTAATGAGAATCATCTGTATCGCTGTTGGCTCTATTTACTCTTTTGTTGTCGGACCCATTCTCTATGCCGGACTTAAGGTAATAAAACCAAATGAAGCATTGGTTCTTACCTTGTTCGGGAAATATTACGGAACACTAAAAAATGCAGGATTCTATTTTGTGAATCCTTTTGTTGCAGCCATCAACCCAGCAGCAACAGAGCATGATGATGCAGGATCTTTTAAACTTCAGACTAAAAGTGGTACAGGTAAAAGTGTAAATGCATACAACATACAAATTCCTAAGAGAAAGGTTTCGTTGAAAGCGATGACGCTTAATAATGAAAAACAGAAAGTCAATGATGCACAAGGAAATCCCATCATCATTGGTGTGGTAGTTATTTGGAAAGTCGTAGATACTGCAAAGGCTGTATTCAATGTAGACAATTACGTCGATTATCTTTCTATTCAGTGTGATAGTGCCTTAAGAAATATTGTACGACTCTTTCCCTATGACGGTGAAGAAGATGAAAAATCACTACGCGGTAGCAGCCGAGAAGTTGCCCAGGACTTGCAACGTGAACTGCAATCAAAGGTAGAGAATGCAGGCTTGGAGATTGTCGAAGCTAGAATAACCCATCTCTCTTATGCTCCGGAAATTGCCGCAGCAATGTTGCAAAGACAACAGGCATCTGCAATCATTGCAGCAAGACAGAAAATTGTCGAAGGTGCAGTGGGTATGGTTCAAATGGCTCTTGATCAATTAAGTGCCAGCGAGATTGTTACACTCGATGAAGAGCGCAAGGCAGCAATGGTGAGTAACTTGCTTGTCGTGCTATGCGGCAATAAGGATGCTCAACCTATCGTAAATAGCGGCTCAATTTACTAATAGAGGAATTTGACGTATGGATGCAAAAGAAAAAGCAAAGAAACAAATATTATTGCGTCTTTCGTCAACGCTATGGAAAGAGTTGGCTTCTTGGGCTGAAGATGATTTCAGATCAATCAATGGTCAGATTGAATACTTGTTGACTGAAGCTGTTCGCGACAGAAGAAAGAAAGACATTGATTCTGATATTGAATAAATAATTGTAGTAAATACCTTTGAAGAAAAAAAATCGGGCTGGTCGTTTAGACCAGCCCATTGTTTACTTGCTTTTTACTTTATGATTCCTGCTTTCTTCAATTCATCGATATTCAATGATTTTGCATAAGGAGAATCATATTTTCCGTCATTGATCATCTTGATCATTTGCGCTCGGTATGGGCTACTGAGATCCACACCAACAATCTTCCAGTTATTGTCTACTGAAGGATAGATGGTTCCTTGTTCCTTGATGTACGCAACGAGCATATCCCTGATTGAATTCGGGCTTTCCCATTCACGTGTACCAGAAACCAATTTCTGTGCTTTCAAAGCAGAAGAATAACGATAGTTGTTTACAGCCAACGTTAACTTCTGTGTATCAGAGAGTGGCTTGCCTTTGAACATGACATTCTTGATACGCTGACCGACAGGCTGGGAAAGATCAATTTCATAATCAACACCAGCAAACATATCATAAAGATATCCAGGTTTGTCAGGGTTGAAACTAATTGACATATCACCAGGCATGAATTGGTTGTAACAAGCTGCAGACCATTCCATGTACGCTTTGAGCTCTGCACCTGTTACCGGTACGCGATAGAGCGTATTGTCGTACTTGTAGATACCAAAAATGGTACCGTAGTTGATCGGGCCAGCAGGAATATTGCTGGAGTCTGAGAACAAAGCTGCAGCAGAAACATCTGCTCCACTATTCTCAAGCTGTACTTTGTTGATCAAATCCATAACTGCTGTATCTCTGAGTTTTCCTTCTGGAAGACCCTTGATCTCATTCTTGGGTTGGAAATCAACAGAAGCTGTTCCAAAGATTCCACCGCTTTGAGTTCCATCAGCAGAAGGTGCTCCACCAGAGATAAAATCTCTTGTTGCTTGATGGGCTTCAGCAATGAACGGATCCTTCTGAATCAGGTCGGATGGTTCATAGTCGGCCATATCAACAATGGTAACCTTTTGACCAACAACTTTCTTATTGGCATCCAAACTGAGATCGATACGAATTACTTCACGACCCAAGTTCTTTGCTCCGCCGATGGCAATGTTGTTTTGAATTTCATTTACCGTAACATGAGCATGTCCAAGGATCAGTGCATTGATTTCTGGGCACATCTCAAGAATGGCAAGACCGCCATCGCTTCCACCATCGACATCATATTCAGGATATAAACCTACGTGAGCTGCAACAACAATTACATCTACTTTATTCTTCAGTATATCAACTGCTCTTCTTGCTGCAGGGCCTACCGCGCTGTATACGAAAGGATCGGTTTTTTCACCATCCCATCTTGGGGCGTTAGGATTGGTTAATCCGATGATACCAATCTTTATGCCAGAACGTTCAACAATGGTATAGGGCAATGTTGACATTGTTCCATCAACACGCTGCATGTTTGCCGCGAGAAGCGGGAAATCAGCAAGCTCTTGCAACCTCTTGATCAAACCTTCCCCAAAGTTGAATTCATGGTTGCCCAGTGTCATGCTATCGTAATGAAGGAGATTCATGGCCTGAATAACAGGATGATTGCCGTCTCTTTTATTGTAAAGATCGTCAGTCATGATATTACCTTGCACTGCATCACCATTATCCAAAAGGATTACGTTAGCATTTTCACTTCTTACCTGTTCAACGTAGGTGGCAATACGAGCCATACCTGTGTTGGTGGTATCTTTGTCATTTTCATAACTAAAACCCCAAACGTTTCCATGCAGATCCGTTGTAGCTAAGATGACCAGATCTTGTGGTCCCGTAGTCTCAGTAACTGGCATAGCAAATGCAAATGCCATGCTCATTATGAGTACTAGGGATACAAGAAGAGTTGATTTAAAACGCCAATTTTTCATCATACGCTCCTTCTCCGGCCTAAAGGTCGGTTAGTGTGATACTATATTCTACCACTGATTCTTGTTATCAGTGATAAAGTCTCTTAGAAATCTCCTCTCCCTCTTCGAATTGCGTCTCGGATACGATGGACCCTATTTTGTCATATTCCACCCAAGGTCCATGTTTCAATCCTTTTTTAAAATTCCCCACTTGTTGAAGAATTCCGTTTTCCCGATAAAAATGCCAAAGTCCATCCATTAAATTTTCTTTTACAGGACCTTCTGCTTTGACATTTCCATCCTTGAAAAAATAGGTCAACGTAGTACCATGCATTCTTTGCTGGGGCTGTCCGTTGGCATAGGTTTTGGATTGTTCCATCTTCTACCTCCTTCTTGCCTGAAAAAAAACAAGCACGGACCTATTTCCCTGCTTGTTTCCTACGTATTCTTTTTACAATATGAAATATCATCTAGTATCATGAGCAATAAAGGCTTTCTTCCGATTCTTATCATCACGATATTACTTGCCTCCGAACTACACTTTAATCTAGCACATCATAAGAATGCCGTACATAGTTCAATGTATTTCTGACAGATTATTCATAAGGTTTTCAATGGTGAGTGGAGCACTTCCTTCATAATGGTTGTTTACATTTACGAATAGTAGTTTTCCTTGTTGGGCAAGTTTGACTAATTGTATAGCAATAGAAGCTATCTCTGTTTCCTTATTGATCACTCTTGCATTCCAATGTTCACGTGTAACTTCTTCGATTGCTTTACGATCATCTCCATGCAATCGAATACAGGAAGGGCTTACTAATAAGGATCCATACATTTCAAGCAATGAATTCAGGTTCTCCATCCAATATCCGGACAATAATACTGACCCTATATTTCTATCGCGCAAGAATTCAAAATAAGGTCGGTCCATCCAATGAGGATTCCTTAGTTCTATTGCATATGGCAATCCATCAGGCAGAAGAGAAAAGAAATGAGAAATTTGATCAAGAAATTCATTCCGAGACGAAACCATATCCTTATTCAGATAGCCAAACTGAAACATAAACAACCCAACTTTAGAGAGCATCGGTTCCAATGTTTCAAGGAATTGATAGAAAACATCAGGGTGCAAATACCATTGATTTCTTTCTTTTTGATTCTGATATGCAAAGGGTAATGTCAAAGTATTCGGGCATTTGATGGTGAACGAGAAATCATCGGGAGTCTCTTGATTATATTCTCTGACAACCGTTGGATCTGGCAATCCATAACTACTCTTTCCCAATGACCAAAACCATTGATCTATTTCTACAGTGTTATAAAATCTTGCATATTGGCGAAGGTAGCTATCCGGGCTATCCTTTTCATATACCAATGATTCCCAGCTTGGATATTTCCAAGAACAAGTCCCTATCCTTACATTTTCCATACATTACTGTACCAAGAGCTCTTAGACAGAACAAGGCTGGGACCACTAGCCCCAGCCTTGAAAGGGAAAGATATGTGTCGCACATCTTTTTTTAATTCTAATTACCCAACCTACCGGTTCTTGTCGAAATAGCAACTAAATTTGCAATCTTATCTGCCAGAACATTTGAAAAATCCTCTTCTACTGAACGCCAACTCCAATTGGTATCATTACAGGTTGAAGGATAATTCATTCGTGCAATTTCGCCTTTCTCCAGAACATCTTGCATTGGAACAACCGCAGTATGAACAGTGCTCAGGAATAAGCAACGAATCATTTTCCAAACAATATCCTCTTCCTTACAATCCAGATATGTCAGTACCATATCTTTTAACTGTTTGTCCAAGGAACGGAACCAACCCAAGGTGGTATTGTTGTCATGCGTTCCTGTATACGCTACAAAATGCTCAGCCCAGTTATGTGGCAAGAAATCATCATAATAGTTGTTCTTTCCGTCTTCATCCTTTGTAAAACCAAACTGAAGGATTTTCATGCCTGGGAAGCCGTTTGTATCCCTAAGTTCTTCAACCGAATCTGTCATCAAACCAAGATCTTCTGCAATTATTGGGACATTACCTAGAGCTTGATGTATCGCTTTGAAAAACCCTGTACCGTCTACTTTTACCCACGTTCCATTTTGCGCAGTCTTATCTGTTGCAGGAATCTCATAATAAGCATCAAAGCCTCTGAAATGATCGATGCGAAGAATATCTATCTGATCAAATAACCGCGTTAAACGTTTGATCCACCAATTATACCCATTGTTTTTCATTACTTCCCAATCATATACAGGATTTCCCCATAATTGGCCTGTTGAACTGAATATATCTGGGGGTACACCGCTTACTGAACTAAAATGACCCTCTTTATCGGTTTTAAAGAGGTGAAGATTACTCCATGTGTCTGCACTGTCTGCTGCAACAAAAACAGGTACATCTCCTATTATTCTAATGTCTTTGCTATTCACATAGGTTTTAAAATCATTCCACTGAACAGAAAAGAAATATTGCAGAACTTTCCATATCTCTATTTCTTGCCGATTTTCTTCAGAAAATGTCTGCATTGCATCTTTATCACGAGTGGCATACTCCTTTGGCCACTGGCTGAACCATCTTGCATCCTGATATTTCTCATACAACACCATGAAAAGAGCATAGTCATTCAACCAGAATGCTTGTTGATTGCAGAAATCTGTATAGGCTTCTGGCTTTTGTCCAGACTTCTTTAAAAAGGCTGTAGCTGCTTTCTTGAGCAAAGGCATTTTGAATGCCTGTACGGCATTGAAATCAACATGATCTTGAGAAAAGGTCGGAAACGAACGTAATGCTTGTTCATCCAATAAATGTTGCTTTTGCAATGCTTCAAGATCAATCAACAGTTCATTACCTGCAAATGTAGATCTTGGTGCATAGGGTGAATTACCAAATCCTGTTGGATTCAGAGGAAGCATCTGCCATAGCCTAATATCAGCCTTAGCCATCCAATCGGCAGCAGCATATGCATGTTTCCCTAAATCACCAATACCATACCGCGAAGGTAGACTGGTTATGTGCAGAAGTATTCCTGCATTACGCACTTGTTTACTGTTCATTTAACTTTATCCTTTTACGGCCCCTGCAACGACACCACGGATAATGTATCTTTGTGCAGACAGATAGAAAATAATAATAGGAACCATTGCCAATACCAACATTGCCATCATTGCCCCCATATCAACAGCACCATAGCCACCCCTTAAGTATTGTATTGCAACCGGAATGGTCTTATATTCTGTTCCAATAGTGAGATAAGGCAAGAGATAATCATTCCAAACCCACATGGTATTCAAAATAGCAACGGTAATAGCAGTTGCCTTTAGCATCGGAAATACAATCCTGAAGAACGTAGCTACAGGACCTGCTCCATCAATCATGGCAGCTTCCTCAAGGCTGATAGGAATACTCTTTATAAATCCGCTGAACATAAAGGTTCCAAGACCTGCCCCAAATCCGACGTAAAGAACGATGATACCGATAGGATTGTCTAAATGCAGCATGTTTGCCGTTTTACTCATGGTAAACATCACCATCTGAAATGGTACAATCATGGAGAACACCAAAAGGTAATAGGCAAAACTGGTAAATTTAGTTTTTACCCTTGTTACATACCATGCGAGCATACTGGTAACCAATGAAATTGCAAGTACGGACAAGACGGTAATAAACAATGAATAGCCAAATGCGCTGAAAAATTTAATTTTCTCTGCACCTGAAATATAGTTATCACCTCCAGAATACGTATCTGTAGTGGGAAAAGTGAATGGTTCACTAGAAATAAAAAGTTTCGACTTGAACGAATTCATCAATACAATGAATATCGGAGCCAAGAATATAAAGGCCAAGGCAATTAAAACTATAAACAAAATAAAATTTGTTGATTTCTTATTTTTGTCCACAATCATGCTTCGACCTCCTTGCTACGGGTCAAACGAAGCTGGGTGAGTGCTATGGCAGCAACTATAATTGTGAATAATACTGCCTTTGCCTGCCCTACTCCTTCAAACCCGGTACGTCCATAGAAGGTGTTGAAAATGTTCAAGGCCAACATTTCTGTTTGTTTACCCGGATCTCCAGCCGTTAAAGCCAAGTTCTGGTCGAACAGCTTGAACCCATTGGTGAGCGTAAGGAACGTACAAATCGTAATGGAAGGCATCACAGATGGAATAATCACGGACTTAAGCAGCGTCCATCTTCCTGCTCCATCTATTTCAGCGGCTTCGATCAAATCATGAGATATATTTTGGATACCTGCGATATAAATTACCATCATGTATCCGATATTTTGCCAGTTCATAAGGACTACCAAACCCCAGAAACCATATTTAGGGTCACTAACGATAGTCACACCTTTGGGTAATAACACACCATTGATAATAACCTGCCAAATCCAACCGAGGACAATACCACCGATCAAATTGGGCATAAAGAAAATCGTTCTGAATATATTAGTACCTTTTATACTTCTCGTTAGCAACATAGCTAAAGCGAAGGCACCAAGATTTATGGAAACTACCGAAACTACGGTGAATCGAACAGTAAACCAAAGAGCTGTAATAAACTCTTTATCTATAAAAATCTTCCTGTAATTGTCAAATCCCGTAAAAGTAGCATCTGTTACGGTACTAAATTTTGCGAAGGATAAAACAATCCCCATTACCATGGGAATTAAAAACGCTACGGCAAAAGCAACAAGACCAGGAAGAGCAAATAAAGCGAAATATTTCCTAATGGATTTTTGCATGGAGACTCCTAGCAATAGCACTACCTACCTCAAAAGAGGTAGGCAGTTCATTCTTTCTGATATTAGTTGGTCAGCGCGTATTCGGTTTTCCATGCATCCACGGCAACATTCTTTACTTCAGTCCAACTGAGTTGGTTGTTGCTGTATTGTGCAAGGGCTGCACCAAACTTATTCTTCCACTCTTCACTTGGGATAATCGAGAAAGCCCAAGGAACAGAACTTACGCCATCCTTATTCATCCAACGAATAACTTCCTTAGCCAAAGGATCAGAAGGAAGTTCACTATCCTTGAATGAGTTGAAAGGAGTGATGAACATCAAGTCGTTCTTAACAAACTGCTTGCCTGTATCACTTGCAAACAACCAGGACAGGAATTGATCTGCCATAGCCTGTTGTTCAGCGCTTGCATTGCTATTGATACACAGATAGTTTTCTGTTCCTATGCAAAGTCCAGCATTCTCTTCACCGCTGATTCCGGTGTAAATAGGCATGAACTTAATGTCTGCGTCAGAAACAGTATTGCCTTTAACTCCCAAAATCTGGCTTGCACCCCAGTTGCCGTTCTGAACCATGGCAGCTTGTCCAAGAGCAAATTCTGCCATTGAATCGTCAACACTCTTGGAGCCCAACAGGCCAACAGCGGTGGTGCTGTTCTGCAAGTAGAGATCCCAGATGTTCTTCATGTTATCACTATAGGTAAAATCGAAGGTTGCCATTTTGGTTCCCATCGGAATTCCTTTATCTTTCATCTCATAATACAAAGGAACATCTACAAGATGGGTCTGCCATCTCCACTGGTTACCGGCGGCAAGACTGGTAGAAGCAAATACGCCCTTTATTCCCAGTTCTGTCTTATGCTTGGTCATGTCTTCAACAACTGCTTTCAATGTAGCAAAATTGGTGATTTCATCGGCGCTTGAGATAGAAACTGCTTTTGAAGGAAGTGCAAAATACTTTTTCATGATGGCATCGTTATAGATGATTCCATAGCCTTCAACGGCATAAGGAACTGCAAGTACCTTATCTCCATCAGTCAAAGCCATCGATTTGTCACTGAGAATGCTGTAGAACTTAGTATTCTTCAAATCAGCAGTATAACTCATGCTGTCTTTCAATCCTACAGGACCATTGGTCTGGAAGATTACGGGAGGATTGCTCTTGGCAATCTCGCTCTTCAAAGTCTGAGCATAGGTACCACTTGCTGCAGTAACTACTTTTAGCTTAATGCCAGTTTCTGCTTCAAAAGCCGGAGCAATCTTTGTTTCATATACATCTGCAATCTCTGGCTTGAAGTTCAAAAAGTAAACTTCTTTAGCGGGAGTTGCTTCTTGGGAACCAGCTGCAAAAACAACTGAACCCATCGTCATCAAGACGATCAACAACGCAATTAGCATGTGCTTTTTCATGAATTCTTTCTCCTTTGCTGTTACCGTGAATATCAGGAAGGGAAATACCGGATATTCCTTCGGTACCTCTTTATACTAAACCGGTTTTATAAACCGGTCAACATAAATTATATATAACATTTAGTGTATATTTTAATACAATTAGCTATTAACGATGTTCTGAGAGTAACATGCTAGATACCAACAAGCGTGTTTAATGTATAAAGGAAAATTATCCAACAATGAGCTGTTCTTCTTCAGAATAAACTTTCACACAATTTCGGCCTGATTGCTTTGCCATGTACAAAGCTTTGTCGACTCGTTTGAATACATCGATCTCGGAATCGCCATTTTGCAGATAATACACCCCAAAACTGGCACTCAGGCCTTTTACGTGATTAAACTCGGTTTGGACTATTACATGTTTCAGTTTTTCAGCAAGTTCTTCACCATCATGTTTGGCTAAAATCAAGAACTCTTCCCCACCCCATCTTCCGAGTAGTTCATCAGAATCAAGCGATGAAAGTACAACTTTCGAGAGTTGTTTCAACAAGATATCGCCTTCTTGGTGCCCATAGGTATCATTGATCTGTTTGAAATGGTCTAAATCAAAAAGGACTACAGATGTATATTCCAGGTTTGCTACCGGTTGATTAAGAATTTCTACCAATGTCGAGTCAATTTTTCTCCTGTTGAACAATCCTGTTAGCGTATCATGTTCACTGATATATCGTAATTGTTTGTTTTGTGCTTCAATGACACGCATTTGTCTATGATCTTTTAAGAAACTTCTATAATTCAATACGGACACAATCCAACCAATGATGCAGTTCACTGCAAAATCAGCAAAGATGGATGAATGAGCAGCTGTTGTTGCATTGAGCTTTACAAATACAATGGATGCTAGGCCAAGCAAACCATAGAGTATTCCTGACTGAACATAGTTAAGAATATATAAGACAGCTCCACCATAGAGAACGGCAAGATACAAGGTTGGAATATTTATCAACTCCCCTGGGATGGCCAACATGCGGACTATTGAGATTGCCATACCAAAAGCCAATGGGATTATTTCAAGAACCTGATACCGTAACAAAAACTTTCCGTTTTGAGGAATCCTTACAAAGAAGCTTAATAAAGAGATAAAGCCTAAGGCAAATGCACTGAAAAAATAGATATGCTGTAATGAGGTCCCAGCATCAGATAACAAGAAACCGTAGGCAACTTGTTCTAGTGTCAAGAAAGTACCTATGATGCGAGTGGCTTTTAAATTCTTTAGAAATCGGGTTGTTTGTAAGGAGTTTTGACTCATTACCCAAAATATATACTTAATTTTAGAAAAATTGTCAGTATCGAAAGGGCAGAAATATCGTATTCCCTTACTTTTTCAATCTAGAAAAAGTATTTCATACATTTATAATATTTTTATATTACTCTGATGTGGAGGTATTATCTTGGAATATTACGAATTAATTGAGAAATCAGTTACCTATATTGAAGATTCTCTGGAAATGCCGCTTAATGTGCAAAATATTTGCGACCATTTCAACATATCTAAATTTCATTTTCATCGAATATTCACTGCTTTGATAGGAATGCCTTTATATCAATATCTTGCAAGCAGAAGGCTTAACCGTGCAGTACAATTGATAGAAGAAAAAGAATATTCATTAACAGATATTGCATACCGTTTACAATTTGGCGATCAAGCTACGTTTACCAAAGCTTTCAAACGAATGTATGATATTCCACCCAGCAAGGTAAAAACCGGTCAATATACGATACCTATCCAACCTATCCCCACAGTTGTAAAACGTCCGTTTAAAAATCTCGGGGGAGATCTTGTCCATGATTTTACGGTAGATGATATCAAATCAGTTACGATTACCGGTGTTGTATTTGAAATTGACCTTGCCCAACCTGACTATAAACAAACCATTAGAAATTATGCCACACAAGTAATAGCAGAAGCGGGAATTGACTCATCTATTCCAAAATATATGGTGTACTCAAATTGCAGGCCAGGCTCCTCAAAATTCAATGCCATTTTTGGGGTTCCTAAAGTTTTTACCTCTACGTTGCCTAATGTTTTTACTGTTGATATTCCAGCTTTATTCTGTGCCATGTTTTCGTACTCGGGAGATCTTCTGGAAATCAGCAATGTTTTCACCTGGGACTTTGCACAATTTCTAAAATTATCAAAGATGAATCAACAAGAAAATGAAATCGAGCTCATGCAAATCTTCGACCCAAATGATATGGATATGACCAATTATAAAATCTGTGTCCCCATCAACAAACTGGATACTGAAATGCATGATGAACTTTTATAAACACAGCAAGATTTGACAATTAGTTTGCTTCATCTCTCGGTAGATTACTTCTATAAACAAAACCAAATTTTTTTATTAGAGGATAACAACTATGAAATCAAATATACAAAATCTTAAAAAATTCAGTGCTAGCCTTTTAATGCTTGGAGGTTTCTTATATATCTTCATCCAAACCATACACCCCCTAGATGAGCTTGCATCGGTAGGAACCCAACGTTGGTTCTTGGTTGCCGTCCTTACAAGCCTCATGTCTTTATCAAATTTCATTGGTCTTGTAGGTGCGTATCTCTCTCAAAAAGAAAAGGCGGGAGTGCTCAGTTTCATCGGGATGTTCTTATTCGGTATATTCTGGCTTATCTCAATGACCTTCAGTTTCAATGAAGCATTCATCTGGCCTTTGTTAAAAGCTACAAATCCTGACTTTGTATCCGGAATGACTGGATTATTTGGAACCAGTACGTCAACTGTTGATCTGGGTATTTTCCCAGCCCTTGCCGCAATATCAGGGATTTTGTATATCCTTGGTGGTGCACTCTATGGCTTTGCCAGTTTCAAGAACAAGATACTTTCCAGATATGCCTCACTGCTTCTCACAATTGCTGCATTTGTAACAGTTCTTGCTTCAGTGGTTCCACACCCGTTTGACCGAGTATTGGCAGTGCCAATGGGAGTTGCTCTCTTTTGGTTGGGAATAAGCGTTTGGAAAACTGAACTATAGATTCCATCAGAACAAATCTCCATCGGCACATCCGGTGGAGATTCTTCTAATGCTACAAGCTTCTTTCAGTTAGCTTCTATAATGCCGTTAATTGTCCCAATCAAATCGTAACAATGTTCGAATTCATTACGCTTCATATGGTGGTGTGCTGTTCCCATCACATACCCTTTCCCTGCTGCTTGCAGCATAGGAAGGTCATTCTCATCATCCCCAAATGCATAGGTATGGGCTATGGGAACCGAGAAATGGTTGCTGATGGATGTAAGCGACTCGCCTTTGGAAGTGGGGCAAATATCAAACATTGAGTTTCCCGAATTAACCACATGGAGGGAGGGGGCCCAGGCTTGCCTGCTTTTTGCGATAATATCCTGTATTGTATCTTCTTTGCAGACTGAGGTAATCTGTAACACTTCTGCTTGCACCTCAGAGAAGTCAGAGAATAATTTTGTATAGTCCTTTGCCAGATAGCGTGCAAGTCGCTCTCTATCCAAAGAGAAAGCAGAAAGGTAGATTGCCTTGGTTGTAGACACCAAGGAAGTAGCACCCCAAGAGTGTAAGGATGTTACTATCTCGCCAGCCAAGGATGAGGGAATACCATGGTTTTGGAACAGCTCAATACCTTGATACAAGACTCTGCATCCATTGGAAGCAGAGAATATGACATCGTCAGCAACAGGAGCAAACAGAGGAAAAAGCGCCTCATGAAAGCGGCCGCTTGAAATACAGAAGAGAAAATCTTTTTCTTGGGCTTTCTTTACCAATGAGAAAAAGTCTGGAGAAACGTTCTTCTCTCCATGAGGGAGCACCGTACCATCAACATCACAGAAAAAAATACCACGATACGATTTCACACACACCTCCATGACCTTGTCAAAGCAGTATGGCCCAAATCACATATTCAAGCAAGCAGTCTCGCCCTCTTGATTACTTAACATATATATAGTATATCAGAAGTATGAGTACGTTATTGATAGGAACATCAGGCTACAGCTATACCGAGTGGGTAGGCCCTGTATACCCAAAAGGAACAACACAACAGGCCTTCCTATCTCATTATGCTCAATTGTTTTCCACGGTAGAATTGAACTTCAGTTACTACCGTATGCCTGAGGCTACACAACTGTCTGTCATGCATCAAGAAGCACCTTCTGTCCAATTCTCCATAAAAGCTCATCAAAGCCTTACCCACTCCATCGAAACGGGAAGCTGGCGGGAGCAAGTACGCCTTTTTCGCCGTGCATTGGAGCCTTTGATCAAAGAGGATGTACTTAGTGCAGTACTGTTGCAGTTCCCCTTTTCCTTCCACTATGAAATTGACCAAAGGAAATATCTGGACTCTCTGCTCAAAACACTCTCCCCCCTACCTCTTGCCGTCGAATTCCGCAACGCCCAGTGGTACAACAACCGCACACTCGATGCTCTAAAGGAACGTAACATTGCCTTGGCTTCTCTCGATTTGCCCTCGGTAAAGGGCAATCCTCCCATCATGGACGTACAGACCAGTTCGATCGCCTACCTGCGTCTGCATGGAAGAAACGAACAGACATGGTGGGGCTCTGACAGCGCCAGTCGCTATGACTATCTTTATAGCAATAAAGAACTCGAAAGTCTTCTTGAGAGAATACGCTGGCTTGCAAAAGATACCCAAAAGGTACTCATCTATTTCAACAACCACCGACGTGGTCAGGCGGTAACCAATGCCTTAGCTCTCAAGGCGTTGGCAGAAGGAGGCAGTGCATGCAACCTTCAGAGGCAAGCATCATCCATATCAACGTAACCGATTTTGCCGCCGCAGTAACCATCGCAAAGAATCAGAGTCTCTCCGATAGTGTTTTTGTCATTGCTTTGGAAGCCTCAAACAGAAGTGTGGTTATCACTCCATCACATCGCGCCTGGGAAGAAGGAATCCGTTCCGGAATGCCTCTTAGGATGGCTCAGCGGCTTCTGCCTTCCCTCCAGGTACTTCCGTTGGACAGTAAAAGCATTGCAAAAGCCGACCAAGCAATTGCCACCATCGTACAAACTTACTCTCCACAGATCCAGTGTGACCGAAACGGCCATGTATATCTGGACATGCATGGAACTACCCGGTTGTTTGGACCCGTAGTAGATAGTGCCGTACGTATCCGCAAGGAAATAGCCGAGCAATTGAATTTGGAAGCATCGGTAGCGGTGGCATCCAACAAACTCGTTGCCAAAATAGGAACCCGCACTACCAGACCTTCAGGGTTGATTCAAGTCAGGGAGGGAGAAGAAGCAGCTTTTCTTGCACAACAGGATGTTGATCTTCTCTCAGGGGTTGGAGTAGCTACGTCGCGCCTGCTCGCCGTAGCAGGGATCACGCAAATAGGTCAGATTGCCAGTTTGGATGATCAGCAGGTACTTGCATTCTTAGGCAAGCGAGGACTTGCCTTGAGAGATGCGGCCAGAGGATTGGATAAGAGTCCACTGCATACAGGTCTTTCCTCCAAGCGGGTAATCCAGCGTAAGGTAAGCTTTGCCACCCCGTTATTGGAGCAAGAACTGTTACAAGCTGCAGTGGTCACAGCTACAGAAGATGCCGCCTTATCCATGCGAACCGAATCAATGGGATGTTCAAAACTATATATCCAGCTTTCCTATACCGACGGCAAGGTCAGCGAAGCTACCTGTCGTACCAAAGACCAATGGGCTTTCGACCAAGAACTTGTCCAAGTGGCTTGGAGAGCAGCACAGCAAGCAAGAAATAGGCGGGTCAGGCTTCTTGGCTTTGTACTGCATCTTGCCCAGCTTTCTCCATTGATGAAAAGCCTGGACCTCATTTTTCCAGAAGGAGCACAAAATAGTGAAAAACTACAACAAGCAGTCGATACCATGCGAAAGAAATTTGGAGTCGGAATCCTCACCCATGCAAACGCACTGCCGCTTGGGCCTTCTGAGCGCCTACTCCCTGCTTTACAGTCCCCTGGCAGCAACTTCCTTATTTGAGCGCTTGGAGAGTCTGGGAATACAGAAAATTGCAATCACGGACCGCGATAATCTCTATGGCTATCCTGTGTACAGAGAACTTGCACAAGAGAGAGGAATCTCCCTGATTTGCGGAGCCTTGCTGACTGAATCCGGCGAGGAACTATATGCCTTTGTGCAAAATCAAGCAGGCTATGAACTACTCTGCAAACTTATCAGCAACAGGAACATCGACCCACACTATTCGTATCTCCCGTTATTGGAGGGCGGCTGTGAAGGTTTGGTTCTTGCCACAACCAGCCCTCCTCTATTGAAAAAAATAAGCAATGCATATGGAGCCATCACCCCCGATTCTCTTAAGGCTGTCACCACTGCAAAAGCCTTGTCGCGCCCTTTGCTTGCAATCGATAGGGCTTTCATGCTCGCAGAAGATCAAAGAGAAACCCATAGGGTTCTCAGGGCCATCGCTCTACACAAGGATGTAGGAAACCTGTCGAAGGGTGAGTTTCAGGAGAAAGGAGGTCTTTTGCTTGAGGATAAAGCATGGCAACAAGCCTTCGCTCCTTGGCCCAGTGCTATAGCAAATGCCGATACACTTGTTCCGTATGATCCTTTTTCCTCTTCTTTGATATTTCCCACCTACCCTGTTTCCGATGCAACTGAAGAACTAAGAGACCGAGTCTATAAGGGGGCTGAGAAACGCTATGGGGAAATCAATGACGCTATAGAGGAACGTATCGAGTATGAGCTGAAAATCATCAGCAATAAGGGTTTTTCTCCCTATTTTCTGGTGATGCATGATATCGTACTGCTCAGCAGCAGAACCTGTGGAAGGGGATCTGGAGCCGCTTCCATCGTCTCGTACAGTTTAGGAATCACCAATGTTGACCCCATTGCCCACCATTTGTATTTCGAACGGTTTCTTTCAGAAGCTAGGATGGACCCTCCCGATATCGATGTAGATTTTGCCTGGGATGAACGAGATGGGGTGTTCCTGCAAGTTTATAAACGCTTTGGTCTTGATCATTGCGCACGGGTTGCCAACCATAACAGCTTCCACCTCCGATCAGCTCTTCGAGAGACCGCACGCTGTTACGGCCTCAGTGACCAACAGATATCGACGACTTTGAAAGTACTCTACTCCGAAGGCTTGAAAGGAGTTGAGGATCCTATTTGGCAAACCATAGTCAGTGTTGCTACCAAGCTCGACAACCTTCCTAAAGAGATATCCATGCACTGCGGTGGCTTGGTGATCACACCAAAACCCGTAACGGCCTATGCCCCTATCCTCCGGTCAGCCGATGGATATCCTCAGCTCAGCTGGGAAAAAGAAGGAACTGAGCAAGCCGGTTTCGTCAAGATTGATTTGTTGGGAAACCGGTCCCTTGCTGTCATCCGTGATACGCTTAAGAATTTAAAAGAGGATGGGATTTTCATTGATGAGCGAACATGGAATCCCAGTGAAGATATCGCGACCATCCAAGCCCTGTCGGTTGGCAATTCCATGGGGGTGTTCTACATTGAATCCCCCGCAATGAGACAACTGCAAAAAAAGACCGGTCGAGGAGATTTTGAACATATTGTCATTCATTCATCCCTCATTCGTCCGGCTGCCAATAAATATATCAACGAATATGTACAACGCTTGAAAGGGAAACCCTGGGAGCCGTTGCATCCCAGACTATCCTATATCCTTGACGAGACCTACGGCATCCTATGTTACCAAGAGGATGTCTCCAAAACTGCTGTAGCCATGGCAGATTTCTCCCAAGCCGATGCCGATCAGTTGCGTAAAGTGATTGCAAAGAAAGCTGGCGGTAAAAAGCTCAATAAGTACAGAGACCAATTCTTTGCAGGATGCAGGAAAAATCAAGTAGAGGAAGAAACCATAGAAGCCATTTGGCAAATGATGCTCTCCTTTGATGGCTATTCTTTTTGCAAACCCCACTCTGCAAGTTACGCCATGGTATCGTTCCAAAGCGCATACCTGAGAGTTCATCATCCAGCCTATTTTATGGCAGCTGTGCTATCCAACCAAGGCGGCTACTATCGCCCCCAAGCATACATCAGCGAAGCAAGAAGAATGGGGTTGACCATAGAAGGCCCTGACATCAATTGCAGTCGTATCACCTACCATGCACATCAGAACAATCTAATCATTGGCCTTATGGCGATAGGGAGACTGAGCCGGGGTGCAATGAAACGGATTGTTGAGACAAGAAAAAGCTTAGGATCATTTTCCTCATTGGAAGAAGCCTCACACGAGCTGGCCTTGGATCGCGAAGATTTAGTAGCCTTGGTAGAAGCTGGGGCTTTTGACTCCCTAGCGCCAAATCTCAGGCGGAGTGAACAGCTGAGAATACTGCTTACTACCACCAGGGTCCGACAACCCTATGGGCAGGCTGATCTTTTTACTGATGAAAAGCCCTATACCAGGAAGTCGGTAGCTGTAACACAAAAGCATAAAACCAGTGATGATGAACTACATCGTGAATATGCCGCTCTTGGTTTTCTTCGTTCCTACCATCCCCTTATTTTATGGTCACACTTGCTGCAAGGAGTAGTACGTATCAAAGCTTGCGACATGAAAGAGCATGTCCATAGGTTTGTTACCCTGATAGGCTATCAGATCACACAGAAGCAAGTGTTGACCAAAGGTGGCGAAAGCATGAGCTTCGTCTCCTTTGAAGATGAAACGGCTTTATATGAGACGGTACTGTTTCCTCAACTGTATAAACGCTTATACCCCCTAGTGGCATCACAGTGGCCTTTGCTTGTATTTGGGGAGGTACAGGAAGATCAGGGGGCTTTGATCATAGAAGTCCAAAATCTGAGGAAACTGGGTAGTTGATTCTCTTTGTTTCATGCTTTCAAGGCATTGATACGGTCTACATAAGCTGACATGTGGAATTTCCTCTCCAGTCCCTTTGCATTCATATAGCGCACAGATCCAAAAACAGGTCTTTCCGGCCAGGGACGGTCATGTTTCCCAAAACACCATGCAAGGCCTGCATAGCCATTTGGGTCACGACCATCTGCTTGGTACATGTTATTCAACTGCAAAGCCCATGCAAAGCCTTGTTGGGGCGTAGGACTCCATTCAAGTATTTTCTTACCCCAGTACATTCTCATATAACCATGCATGGTACCTGAGCGTACCAGCTCATGCTGGGCGGCATTCCAATACAAATCATCAGTAATTCCTTCTTCCAACGTTTTGAAATCATATACAGCGGGCCGTCTATCATATTCATGCTGTATCAGCGTTGTTTGTGCCCATTGGGGCAATCCCTCAAAGGTGTCGTACAAAGGAT
>QJZS01000217.1 GCA_003247345.1 Spirochaetales bacterium | reverse complement strand
GTTCGCTCAACAGCGGAGGAACAGGAAGCACACGTCATTCCGCCGATGCCTACCTGTATCTCTTTTTTCATGGTTATACTACCTCATATCCGATCTCGACGATTAACTTTTTAGCTTCTTCAATCGTCTCTTCTTTCTTGTGTTTGATTACTACCTTGCCGCTTTTTGCATCAGCTTTTGCGCCATCGATATCTTCAAGCTGCTTAAGAGCTGCTACCGTTCTGTTCTCACATCCGCTGCAATGCATACCACTTGTCATAATTGTAGTTTTCATAATCGTAACTCCTTCGTGTTATCCACACTTTGTAAAAATTCATAGTACCTACTAGACAGACCACCAAAATTCCGCTACTATCCTTCTTGTGTCAAAAAAGGGCGGTTAACTCAGCGGGAGAGTGCCACGTTGACATCGTGGAAGTCGCCAGTTCAATCCTGGCATCGCCCATAAGCAAGCAGTCAAATCGATTGCTTGCTTTTTTATTGCCGGCGAAACTTAGCCATGACATCCATCAGCTCTTCGATTTTCATCTCCTGCTCCGCCTCGTCGTTACTCCGCATTGCATCAGCTACGCAGGTATTCAGATGATTTTCCATGACAATATCCTCGACCTTTTTCAATGCTGAAATAACCGCGGATAATTGCAGAAGAATATCAACACAGTATCGATCACTCTCTACCATGTTCCGAATCCCTTTTACTTGCCCCTCAATCCTTGCCAATCTCGGACCGAGCTTATTTTTGGTTTCCTGTTTCATACTTCGAATGTATACCCCCGTAGGGTATAATGTCAAGTAGTTTGCTAGGATTATATTGATGGGTTTGAAGGTGTCAGATTCGTATTTTATATGGGGTAAATATTTATACCCCCCAATGGTATATAATTTCTGAGATTTCAATACCTACAGAATACAAGCAATAATTTGTGGATTAAATATGTCTGTTCTTATAGTTGTTGAGTAGCCTCAATGGAGGGCAAATCGAACAGGATACAGCATGGTGACCGGAATATTTTTCCCATCTTTGGTAGCTGGCTGTACTTTAAACCCATTTAGGGCTTGGAGCGCAGCATCAGCCAATCCAAATCCAGGGTCATCTTCTATAGAAATTTCTTCTACAATCCCTTCTTTGCTGATAAAGAGTCGGAGCATGACCAGCCCCTCTTTCCCTTGTCGTCTCGCTAGTGTTGGGTATTTGATCCTAGGAACTAGCAACTTTGTATCAAAGAGAGGTTTTGTGTCAGCTTCAACAATAGGGTAGTAACCATTGATCAACGCAGGGGTATCCGTAACCGTAGCTTTTTGTTCGACTTGCTTTGTATCGTCTTTCTGGATGTTCTCAGAGTTTTCTGGTGTTTCAGATTTCGCTGTTTCCTGTTTTGTTTCTATTTGCTCGATGGGTTCTTCCTGCTTTTCTGGGATTTCCTCTTGCTTTTCAATTACCGGTTTCTCTTCAGGTGCGGGCGTTTCATCCTGCTTTGGTGGTTGTGGCAGTGCTTGTGTTGCTACCATCTGATTCATCTGAACAACCGCCAGTGCTGTTGCGGCAGGCTTGGAAACAGTTACTGACTCTTGTTTTAAATGGAGGGGGAAATAGAGTAACGCAATCATTGCTGAAATGAGAACAATCCTTAAAATCCAAAGATATGTCTTTCTCATGTTTCACCCTCCACCAAACAATAGAGGGTTTCTACACCACCTTTTTTTAGATAGGTGATGAGATCATGAATATATTCATACTGAGTATTTTTATCGGAAAGTAGTACATACGTGTCTTGTATGGGGATTTGTTCCAAGGTGGTTCTATTCCCATCCAAAAATAACTCTCCTTTTTGGGAAACTATCAAAGTAGGGAAGTCTTGCAACGATAGTTCATCGAACGATGCCTTTGCCGGTTCAATAGGAACCGGCGTTTGACGCGATGAGATTGCCATGATCAAAAAGAAGAGCAGAAGGAGGAATGCAATATCCGTGGTAGCTGAAGCAGCACTTCTTCGTTTTCTTCTCATCTGATCATCTCCATGGAATAGGTTGCCTCGGAATACTGAGTAATCGTTGCAAGCAAGTCTACGACTGACTGCCAAGGGGTCGCCTTATTAATTTGGAGAGTAAGATGACTGGCTTGAATAATGAATGAAGGAAGATCATTAAGAGAAATTGTTTGATTTGCAATCTGGATGGTTCCGTTTTCGGCTACCGTCAATGTTACCTGTTCTTGAACGCTTTCGGTACTTTCTTGTTGTTTTGAGAGTGAGAGAGAGAATGCATGATCAGTAGCTATACCTGTAAGAAGCAGGAAGAAGATAATGAGAAGAAAGGCAATATCGCTCGGTTGGCCTAGGTCTCTTCGCTTTCGCATACCGCATCCAAGACAAGTTCAAGCAAGAAGCTGAGGATTGTTGCAATGATTGAGATGATTAGACCGAAGGCTGTAGTGTACAGCGCTTCATATAAGCCACCAGCCACGACTTGCAATTGTACAGAGGTTGCCTCTGAGACAGCTCGGAAGGCGCTGATCATGCCGGTAACCGTTCCAAGAAATCCAATAACAGGGGCGATCATAGCAATCATATCTAGGATGGATAAGATTTTTTCTTGCTCCATGCGCTTCATTGGTTTCTTCTTGTATCGGTGAACTATAATCACAACAAAACGTTCAACACCAAGAACCACCGTAATGACAAGGAGGACGTAGAGCGGCCACATGACCGCTCCGCCCTCGTTCATCAACTGAATAAGGCTTGTAAGTTTCATAATTAAAACCTCAAAGTTCCTCCTATGCGTATCTTGGTCCCAGGCATAGGATAGCCTGAAGCAAGTTCATAGGATGTGTTCAATAGATTATCGATTGCCAAATAACAGGAGAGAGCATCAGTAATCTTAACATCTGTGCTTACGTCTACAATAAGCGCATCATCAAGACTATCGGTGCTTCCCAAGTATTGGATTCCAGCAACTAAAGAAAGTCTATCTTTCTTATAATTGAGTGAAGCTTTTGCAGTATGTTTTCTTACTGACGTTACCTCTACGTTATCAGAGAAAGTCTGTCCATCAGACAAATCAAAGCTTTTATTGTATTGGTAGCTAATTTGTACTGAAGTGAAAGAACTGAGCGTTGCTTTAATGGTTTGTTCAGTACCAAAATAAGCACTCTTTGCAACATTGTAGGGAATCCAAGTCGTAGAATCATATGCAATTGCATTACTTATGAGTTTGGAAAATACCTTCCCTTCATAGGAAAAGTTTGTATTTTCATAGGTAATACCAGTATCGGCATTAATACCTTTTTCCGTTTTCAGATTCTCATTACTCATATACGGCCAATAGAGTTCAGAAAAAGTAGGTGCATTTTCTGCGTAACTGACCGTGGTGGAGAGATTGAGGTGATCAGTCATGTCAAAGATTGCTCCCAAAGAGGCATTTGGTGACAGTGCCGCTATATCACTAAGATAAGCAAGATTTATGCTTGGATAGAGGGAAACCAACCCATCAGCAAAATATACACTTCCAAAAGCTGAGGTTGAAATCGTGTGGCGGGTATGTTGGCCTACATCGGTACTGTCTACATAATCTAAGGAATATTCAGCATTGGTTTGCAAAGTCCAGGTCTCATCCGTATCCCATACAGCAGCTAACTGACTTGATAATTTATGTTTGTTATGAGTGCTGTCGACGTAGTCGTCATCGTGATAAAATACTTGGTTGTAACTGTATTGCAGATTACCGGTAAGTTTTTGTATATGATCTATCCCACCTTCAAGCTCAAATGTATTGTCAGTTGAAACGAGCAGTGTCTTTTGTTCATCATCGGGAGTCAATCCATAACTCAAGCCTCCAGGTACACCTACATCCTGGTAATTAACCAAGTTGTTCGTGGTATAACTCAAGGTGTCGGTAATGTCTTGCTTTGCTTTCAAGGATCCATGTGCTTCGTAGACCTGTGCATTATCCCGAAGAGCCAACGTGGATGTGCCATCATCATAGGTATAAGCGTTTTGGGCAAGCAATCCCCCAGCGGTGGCTACGATATTCTCGTTTGTATAGGAGAGATCAAGTTTTTGACTATCAACAAGGGAAGCCCAATTCTGTGTATCTGAACTACCATAAGCGAGAGGTAAAAATGATCCGTTTTCCATGGTAAGCGTGAATGGAGTCTCTGTCTTTTTCGGTTTCTTGGTAACGATGTTGATCATCCCACCAATGGCATTTGTTTTCCCAAGATTTCCTGTGCCGCTTTTAATAATTTCTATATGGTCAATGATGTCTATGGGAATTATGGATAGGTCAACTGATCCGTCATGTGCTGAAGAGAGTAGCTTCCCATCTAGAAATACTAGATTCTTAGAGGCTGTTGCACCTCTAATAACTACTGTCTGCATTGATCCTAGGCTTCCATATGATTGAAATGTGGTTCCTATTGCCTTCCCAACTAGTTCTGCAGTGGTTTGGGCATGTAATGCTTCGATTTCCTCGCTGGTAATAATCGATACTGTTGAGGATGTGTTGGTTTGAGCTTCAGAGAATTTGGTGTCTATAACCAAGAGTTCATCTGCCGTTCCCAAGTCAGTTGTTGCGTACAAGACCGTAGTAATGAGCAACAGGAGCAGGGAGAAGATTCCGCGCTTCTTCATGAAGAGCCTCCAAAAGAGTATTGTCTGGTGAAACTTCAAGAAGATAGGGGATTACCTGTAGATGCCAAAAAGCAGGTAGCTTTTCTTGGCTACTGTATTCTTTTTCCACGAAGATTCATAATCTGGAAACGTCTCCTGGCTTACGATTCAATTTACTGACAGGCCTTCTCATCCAGAGCGGACAATGGCATTGTCTGTGTTCATCTTCGTTTACAGTGGCGGGACCGCCGAGGAATTGCACCTCGTTCCGTTTTTCCAGACCCAGCAAAACCATCATAAAATAATGTTTGCAGATAGGTCAAGAACACGAATGGTGTATGAAGTTTAGAGGATTTTTGGATGAATAGCTGAGACTTTTTATGAAATACTGGTGAAATGCCCTAACTTTTCTTGCATTTTAAAACTGTAAGTTCTTATACTGTATGCAAGACTTTAGAAGGAGCGGTTTATGCCAGGAAGATTCATTATAACCAAGACCCCTAAAGGGTTTTTTAGATTCAGCCTTCAGGCTGCAAACTATCAGACGGTTCTCACCAGTAAGAATTACTCGTCACTTGCTACGTGCCGAGATGGTGTGGAGACAATCAAGAAGAATGCACAAGCTCCTATAGAGGATCAGACATTGAAGAAGGGTAGCCCTACTTTAAAATATCCAAAGTATGAGATTTATTTTGATAGTGCAGGGAAATACCGGTATCGCTTATTGGCCTCAAATGGCTTGAACGTAGCAATGGCTGAAGACGGCTATGCTACCAAAACCGGTTGTCAGAATGGAATTGATGCAATCAGTCGTGCTGCTGTTGATGCTCAGATTGACGAAAGTGCACTGAAGAATTAAAGCGTTGCAACTTCCTGTATTTTTCATCATAATGCCAAGCTGTATATGAAACGACGATTACATACACAGCTGGCATTATTGTTAGCCTTCAGCATACTGCTTGTATCATGTTCCAAACCAGCACCAGAACCAGAGTCTCAATCTTTTCTGATGTTAGGAACCGTTTGCAAGATTACCATTTATGATCATCCAAGCACGGAAGCCTTCGATGCATCTTTTGCACGCCTCCGGGAAATTGAAGCGAGGATGAGCCTTCATACCGATACCAGTGAAATTGCAAAAGTAAATGAAGAGGCCGGCATCCAGCCTGTTGCAGTTTCTCAGGATACCTTTACCGTAATTGAAGAAGCTTTGAAAATTGCAGAGCTCAGCAATGGTGCTTTCGATCCAACCATCGGCCCTTTGGTCGAGGCTTGGGATATCGGAGGACCTAATGCCAGAAAGCCAAGCGACGATGAAATCGCTTCTTTGGTCAAACTTATCAATTACAAAGAAGTCCAATTGAATAAAGATACTCTTGAGGTCTATCTCCCAAGAAAAGGAATGGCCCTTGACCTTGGTGGTATTGCAAAAGGGTATGCTGCAGACCAGGTTGCTGACATTCTCCGCGACCATGGGGTAGAGCAGGCAATCGTAAATCTTGGCGGAAATGTGCTTACCCTGGGAAGAAAACCTGATGGAACAATGTGGAAAATCGGGATTCAAGATCCAGAAGAAGGCCGTGGTAACTATGTGATGATTGCCCAGTTGGATAATACCTCTTTGGTGACATCAGGCCCGTACGAACGATTCCTTGAAATTGATGGGAAGAAATATCATCATATTTTGAATACAAAGACAGGATATCCTGTTGACAGCGATTTTACGAGTGTGAGTATCATCACCCAGAGTTCTTTCCTTGCCGATGCACTGTCCACCAGTGTCTTTGCCCTAGGCTACGAAAAGGGCTTGGCTCTGGTAAACAGCATGCCTGAAGTTGGTGCCATATTCTTTACCTCGGATGACAAAGTATTGTTAAGTGATGGACCCATCATCAAAAATCTTACCTATTCCATCACAAACGAGAATTATTCACTTGTCCAATAGCTTGCTGCAATTAAAAGAATTATAACAATTTCCCAATTATACTTTCATACTCTCTTGGTACACATGCATCAGGAGAATGAAAGCATGAAGATTGTCTATGGTTGTAATGGGGAAGGAAGAGGTCATGCTTCACGAGCAGCGGCTCTTTGGCCTTTGTTGAGAGAGCACATGGATATGCATGTTTGGTGTCCAGAGTCTGTCAATGATTTCTTGCATGGTAAATGCAAAGGAATCAAAACTCATCTGATACCTGGGATACACTTCTCAATGAGCGAACATTCAATAAACTACTGGCAGACCTTTGCAAGGAATTTCCCGCTCATTTTTCAGTATCAAAATATCGTTGATGCAATGGCCTCAGAGATGATTAAGCAAGGTGTTAATGGGGTGATTAGTGATTTCGAGCCTTTTACAGCTGCAGCTGCTGTGAAGGCTGGCATTCCCTTGATTAATCTAAACCACCCTGCGATTGTCAGACGTTATCTTTCCTTTCTTCCTGATGCCGTAACAGCAAGATTTGTTGCTGCCTTTATGACACCCCCCGCACAGAAAAATCTTATTTGCTCTTTTTATGATGGAGATGTAGGGCCCATCTTACGAGAGGAGATTCGGTCTGTGTTACCCTCGATCGGGAAGCATATCCTGGTATATACAAAAAAGTCTTCCGTCGGGAAAGTAAAGCAAGTACTCAAAAACTTTCCTGATCAAGTATTTCATGTTTTTCCAGATTCAGAGCGTGATTTCGTGACGTCGTTGGCCTCCTGTAAAGCAGTTATTGCCCCTGCTGGTCACCAACTGCTTTCAGAGGCCCTGTTTTTGAAAAAGCCTGTTTTAGCCCTTCCCCAAGAAGGTCAGTACGAACAACGACTGAATGCCAAAATGCTTAAAGCCAGCGGCTGGGGTAGATCTACTTCCATTGGCCGACTGGAAAAGGATTTGTCGCGATTCCTTGGGGACCTTCCGAACTTTCCTTATAAAGCCGATCCCTTTCATACATTTATGACTGATGACCATACACAAGTAACAGCTTCAAGAATCAGTCAATTCTTTACGGAAGAGAGAGCAAAGCAGAAACTTTCAACCAGGGTCAGCTGTGGTTATTTCAGCTACATACCTACAAAAATAAAACAATTCAAAGAATATATTGCATAGCAAAATTTTTTATTCTTTCGATCCTCAGCTAGCCTCTAGCAAATTTCTTAAAGGCTAGTAAACCTGTTCAAATTGTTTTACTTAAATAAAAATATTGAGAAATATGACTATTTATTTCAAATAAATTAACTACTACATCAAAAACTATTGAATAATTAATGATATTCATGATTAATTAAATGCAGATTGATTAAATAAGGTAATTTAATTTGGAGGGTCATATGACCGGTACTAACCAAGAAATATCATACATCGTAAGAGAACCTCATCAGAAGGATACAAGATTTGCCAGCGAACTCTTCTCTATGGATAAAGCTCGTTGTTCACGCAAGTTTCATAAACAGATTCCAGGCTATCAGATGAGTCCTTTGAAAGGACTGCCGGATTTAGCTTCAATGTTTAAAGTTGGGGGAATATGGACTAAGGACGAGTCCAGTCGGTTGCAACTTAACAGTTTTAAGGTATTGGGAGGTTCCTTTGCCTTGTATCGATACCTGCAAAAGCTGTTGGGTTTATCTGGCTCCGATACTTCTTTTTCCTATCTTGCAAGCCAAGAAGTTAAAGATAAAGTCGGAGACATTACGTTTGCAAGTGCAACGGATGGAAACCATGGAAGAGGAATAGCATGGGCTGCAAAAAAGCTTGGATTCAAATGTGTAATATATGTTCATGCAGAAACCACTGCAAGAAGAATCGACGCCATCAAATCCAATGGAGCTAAGGTAATTGTGGTTGATGGAAACTATGATGATGCAGTTCGTCAAGTTGCCATTGATGCTGAGAAACATAATTGGATCATCATCAGTGATACGAGTTGGGACAATTATACCGAGATCCCTACCTGGATTATGCAAGGCTACCTTACCATGCTTTCCGAAGCTCAGGAACAATTCACAGGAGTGGGGCTTGTCAAACCTACCCACCTGTTTATCCAAGCTGGGGTAGGAGCTCTCGCTGCCTCGGTAATAGGTTTCTATCATGCATTGTTTGGCCAGGATGCTCCCAAATGCATCGTTGTAGAGCCCGATAAGGCTCCCTGTATCTTTGAGAGTGCACTGGTGAACGACGGAAACCCACACTCTGTTGGTGGTGCCTTGGATACCATCATGGCTGGTCTTGCTTGTGGAGATCCCAGTCCTATTGCTTGGAAAATCCTTGCAGAAGACGCTGATGCGTTTATCAAGGTTCCCGATTATATTGCTGCCAAGGGAATGCGAATGTATGCAACACCACTTCATGGCGATCCATTCATTATTAGCGGAGAGAGCGGGGCAGTCACCTTGGGGGCTTTTGCCGCAATCATGCAATATCCTGAATTGGAAGAGTTGAAGGATGCTCTTGGACTGGATGAAAACAGTCAAGTTTTGTTCATTAACACTGAAGGAAATACCGACCCCGTAAACTTTAGGCAGATTATTTGGGAAGGCTCCAATCCTGTTCCCAAGGAACATTGGACTGAGTTGTAAACATCAAAAGATTTACGTATAAGAAACAAGCCGTCGAAAGACGGCTTGTTCATTGAAATCCCTAGCACACTTAGAAGGAATACAGTAGGCCGACTGTAGAAGTTAACAAGCCCATCAAAGGGAGTAGTGGGTTGAAGATAACTCCTCCATCAAAGGTTGAGTCATTCTGGATAACCCCGAATCCCATAAATGGAATATTCATCGTAAGAAAGATGCCTGTATTCTTATTAGGATTCTTATTAGGAATCCAGTATTCACCTCTTACCACAGCCCCTGCAAGACCGATGGCAACAGGTCCGAAGTTTGTGAAGACGGTTGCACCTACTCCAAGTTTGACATCGAAATTGTCACTCAATGCAAATGCTTGGCTTACGTCAGCATTCAAGGAGTAGACATTCACGAAAATATCCTCGGAGCTAGTTGAGTCAGAAGTATTTGCCAGGATATATGTGATACCAAGAGGGTAATTCAACCCAGCCTGTACATACATGGATCCTAATCCAACATCTACAACCACACCGGTTGCTGCAAATCCGAGTTGAGCACCTACAGCGACACTACTGGGTCTAGCAGCAAGTGGGGCTAGGGCAAAAGCGAGCACGAGAAGTACGAGTAAGACTGATTTAAGTGTATGGTTCATAGTCACTCCTCCATAAATAGTGTCTCATATAGTAGAAACAAAAACGAGAGCTAAAAGTGACAATTTTAAAAAATTGTATAATATCGACGATTATTAGTTGTATGTTGAGGGATATTTGTGGATTGAGTTTCTCCTTTGCAGGGAGAATATCATGTGTAATACTAGAAAAAGTCCATCTTTTGGTAGGTACCAAGCAGGAGGAAATGAATCATGGCTACATTGTTTTTAAAGCAGAAGGCGTGGCAACAACCCAGACTTACCTCAATGAATCGTTTAGCAATGCATGCGATGCCTCCTTCCTTTCCCATCCTCTCTGATGCTCTTTCGTATGCAAGAAAAGGACCTGAACAGAGGGAAAACATTTCCAACCCGTACTTGGCTACTTTGGATGGTACTTGGTCCTTCCGGTATTACGAATCACCTTTGGACGTAGAGAAGGCCATACTTGAAGAACCCTCTGCACTGCTTTGGGAACCAATTCTCGTTCCTGGGAGTTATAGCATCCAAGGATATGGAAACCCCCACTATACCAATATAATGATGCCTTTTGAGAATACTCCTCCATTTCCTCCCGAAGCCAATCCCACAGGTGTGTACAGAACCAGTTTTATTCTTGATGAATCCTGGAATGAGAGAAAGACTATACTTCGAGTAGGAAGTGCTGAAAGCTATCTTGAAGTGTACCTGAACGGTCAATTTGTCGGTATGGGGAAAGACACTCGATTATCCTCATCTTTTGATCTTTCTCCTTTTCTTCAGGAAGGAAAAAATACTCTTTTGTTGATTGTCGTTCGTTACAGTGATGCCTCATACGTAGAAGACCAAGATCAATGGTGGTTCGGGGGGCTCCATCGTAGTGTGGAATTGATCAGCGAAGGCCTTTCTTCCATGCAGGATATCCTTGTACAACAGACGCTAAATGAGGATTTTTCCAAGGCCGATATCAATATCCAAGTTCCGTATAATGGCAATAAGAACCAGGAATTAGTGGTAACGTTGTTTGACTTGGACGACAAAGCTTTAGAAACGAAGAACATTGGGTTAAAAGGTGGTATGTTCTGTTCTTCATTTGTTGTGAATAATCCACAGCTTTGGAGTAGCGAGAAACCCACGTTGTATTCTCTTGGATTTTCCCTGAAAGGATGCAAGGAACACCGTGCTCTCATGCTTGGGTTGAGGAAGGTTGAAGTAAAGAATCGTGCTCTGTTGATAAACGGGAAGCGCGTTTTCATCAAAGGGGTGAATCGGCATGAGCATGATCAGAAGATGGCAAAGACACTCACCACGCAATCGATGGTAGAAGATATTCTTCTGATGAAACAGCATAATTTCAATGCAGTACGAACCTGCCATTATCCAAACGATGAGCGATGGTATGAGCTTTGTACTAGATACGGCCTATATGTCATGGATGAGGCGAATATAGAAGCTCATGCCAATTACGATAGCCTTTGCAGGGACGAGGACTGGGCTTCTTGTTTCCTCGATCGGGTACAACGAATGGTCATGCGCGATGTCAACCATCCCTGCATCATTTCTTGGTCACTAGGAAATGAAAGCGGGTATGGGGGTAATCATGATGTCTGTGCTTCTTGGGTACGTAGCTTTGATCCCAGTAGAGTCTTGCACTATGAAGGAGCGAATCGTCCTGAATGGGGACAGGGCCCACACACCCTTGCAAGTCTGAAACGAGGGAGATCGGTAACTGATTTAGTTTCAGCGATGTATCCCCCGATTTCCTTGATAGAAGAGTGGGATCATACAACTGAAAGTTCGGAAGATGACCGACCGATGGTTATTTGCGAATATAGTCATGCCATGGGGAATTCAAACGGCAGTCTTGCTGATTACTGGCGTGCGATTAAGGCAAGTAGGGCCCTCCAGGGTGGGTTCATCTGGGACTGGGTTGATCAAGGTATCTTAGTTGATTGCAATGGAAAACCTGTAGGTCCTGATGGGGAAGAATCCATACAAAAGGACGGAATCAAAGCATGGCGGTACGGTGGTGATTTTGGGGACGTCCCGACCGATTACGATTTCTGTCTTAATGGATTGGTATTGCCTGACAGAACGCTGAAGCCTGCGATGGCAGAATGCCATAAAGTGCAGCAAAGCATACAAATCAAGAGTGAACATCCCACCAGTGGGAAGTTTACCTTG
>QJZS01000098.1 GCA_003247345.1 Spirochaetales bacterium | reverse complement strand
AAAAGGAATCTGGCTCGATCGCTTTGTACGAGGAACTCGATTACATACAGGTATCTTCCTCGCCTTAGCTTTAGCTGTCCTCATCTACTTCTTGCTTTGGAAAACCAACTATGGCTATAAAATGCGCGCAGCAGGCGCCAGCGCTCGAGCTGCAAAGTATGGTGGTATCAGCGTAACCTGGTATTTGGTCATCGCCATGGTAATCAGTGGTGCTTTTGCCGGTATTGCAGGTTCAGTGGAAATCGCTGGTGTTCATAGAAGAGCTTTGGAAGGAATTACCGGCGGTTATGGATTCAGCGGAATAGTTGTAGCTCTTTTCGGAGGGTTGCACCCCGCAGGTATTGTTCCTGCTTCGTTCCTTTTCGGTCTTTTGATCGTGGGAGCAGACATGACCCAACGTATGGTCGGTGTTCCTGCAAATATGGTGAATGTATTGCAGGGAATCATCATCCTTGTCATCGTAGCGACCCAAATGATTCTTGCAGACCCCTATCTCATGGAAAAAGTATGGCGCAAATATCAAGGTTTAGGTAAAAAGCGACTGGAGGTGGAAGCATGAATTTTGTAGTAAATATCCTTAGTTTGGGAATTCCATTCTCCGTTGCCCTGCTTTTAGCCAGCATCGGGGAAATGTTTAATCAGCGTGCAGGCATCTTCAATCTCGGTTGTGAAGGGATCATGGCAATGGGAGCATTCCTGGGAATGTTGGTTCCCTATAGTGTAGGACAAGGTGGTGCCACCCCAGGAATTTACAATGTATTGGGTTTAGCGCTCGCTATGGGTGTAGGTGCTTTATTCGGACTCTTCTTCGGTGTTGTTGTCATCAACTTCCGTGCTCCTCAGGGTATTGCAGGAATCGGGCTTCAGATGTTCGGCGTCGGGACCGCAGGAACGTTGTTCCGCCATTTCGTCGGAGGAACCCAATCAGTTCCAGGTATTGGCAGTGCTCCGATCCCCTTGCTTTCGAAAATCCCTATCCTAGGTCCAATTTTCTTTAGTCACAACTTGTTGGTATACCTCGCATTCCTGTTTGTTCCCATTTCTTGGTACATTTTGTTTAAGACTCCCTGGGGCTTGCGTGTCAGGTCTGTAGGAACCAATCCTCGTGCTGCCGACTCCATTGGTATCCAAGTAACAAAAGTAAGGTTCCAAGCTCTTGCCGTTGGAGGTGCGCTTGCAGGTCTTGCTGGTGCTTACTTAAGCCTTGCCCAGGTTAAAATGTTCAGTGACGGAATCATTGCAGGACGTGGCTTCATTGCCGTTGCCTTGGTATATTTCGGCCATTGGAATCCGGTAAAGATTATGGGAGGAGCCCTGCTGTTCAGTTTAGCGCAATCCTTCCAGCTTGCCATTCAGGGACTGGGGATCAACTTCCCTTATGAATTTGCTGTCATGCTTCCCTACGTACTGGTAATTGTAGTCCTTGCATTCAGTAAGGAAAGCCAATTGCTTGGCCCAACTGCTTTGGGACAGCCCTTCAACAGAGAAAAGCGAATTTAGCGGTATGTTGCGTTAAGCAGGAATGATAGGTTGTCATTTCTGCTTAACTCTATTTTTATTTAGAAAACATAGATATTACGCAAGACGTCCTGCTTCAAAGTAGTTTATCTGCAACAGATTGTTGACATTTTATGTATGAGTTGAGAACATATACTGGTATAGCATCACAGACCGAGGTATTCAATTCTGAATACTGACGCTAAGCGGCTAGCACCTCCCACCTTACAAGAGTACCCAACATGATCAGGGTACGATGGAGAGCAACGCTATGTATGCATTCAGCGTGAATGGAAATCCTATTACCTATTCAGGAGAAGATAAAAAACTTCTTCGTTTTATACGTGAAGACTTGAACCTCACTGGCACCAAGGATGGTTGCAGCGAAGGGGCATGTGGAACCTGTACAGTTCTGGTTGACGGCAAAAAAATGAAAGCCTGCACCATTCCCTTATCAAGGCTTGAGGGAAAGGCTGTCACGACCATAGAAGGACTTTCCAAACGCGAAGCCGATGTATACGCCTACTGCTTTGCAGAGGCTGGAGCAGTTCAGTGCGGATACTGCACTCCGGGAATGATCATCAGCGCAAAGAGCCTGCTCGATGTAAACCTCAACCCTACTCTGGAGGATGTAAAGAAAGCCATCCACGGCAATATTTGCCGCTGTACCGGATATAAGAAAATTGAAGAAGCTATTTTAGAGAGTGCAACGTTTTTCAGAGAGAACCGTGAAGTACCTGATGTCGAAGAAGAACCCAAAATTGACAAACGGTATAGGCGTGTGGATGCCCAGCCTAAAGCACTTGGGAAGGGAATGTACGCTGATGACATCCGCATTGAAGGAATGCTCTCGATCGGCATATCCACGGGCTAGAGTACTCTCTATCGATAGCACAAAAGCTATCGCCCATCCTGATTTTGTAAAAATCATCACCAATAATGATGTCCCTCACAATAAACACGGCCATATGAAACAGGATTGGCCGGTGCTTATTGGAATTGGGGAAGAGACTCGGTACACAGGCGATGCCATTTGTTTGGTGGTTGGGAAAAAAACAGAAACTATCGAGGAACTGACAAAACTGGTAGAAATCTCCTACGAGGTGCTCCCTCCGGTGCTCGATATCTACAAAGCCTTGGAAGAGGACTCTCCACTCGTTCACAAAAGTGGTAACTTGCTCTCTTCGGAGCATATTGTTCGTGGCGATGTAGAGAAAGCATTCAAAGAGAGTGCTCATGTAGTGAAGCGT
>QJZS01000118.1 GCA_003247345.1 Spirochaetales bacterium | reverse complement strand
CTGGACTGAAAGCTGTTTTTTGATGTAAACAGTGGCTTCCATATTCACTTCTGTCCTGTCTAGGTATACGACAGTGAAGTTGTCCTTTGCAAAAAGTGACATGCTGATGAGGAGCATAAAGAAGAGTACTGTTATTTTTTTCATTGTGTATCCTTTCTTTCTACCATTGGAAGAAGATTGCGGAGGCCATGAGACTTGCTCCTGCAATTCCAAGTGTTGCATGGGCTAAATTCTGGCCAAATCCATCATCATCCGCAAGTCCTGTTGCTGTAATCATGAGTATACTGCCGACAATACTCATTGTTGCATGAAGTAAGTCAGACATCTGAGGTTTTTCGCCCTTCGGAGTGAATATCCTGTCACTATAATTGAGCAATCCTACGCCGATATTGAATCCAGAGGAGAGGGCAGCGGCCATCCCGAGTGTTTCATGGATATCTTTTTCTACAAAAGCAGGGTTTAAAATACAGGTGGCAAGTCCAAGTGTGGCGGAAGTGTAGCCCACAATTTTATGAGTATCTTGGAGAACTGTGTACATCTCTGGTCCTTGCAAGTAATCGAAAAAAGAGGTAATGGCGTTATTGTCGGCTGCCGACAAGGGAGCGCACATCATAAAAAGAACAATCATTATCAAACCAGCTGTTCCCAATCTTTTCATGCCTGTCACTCCTTCAGCATTCCAAGTACTGCTAATACACATAATTATTATACACTTACAGCGTACAAACAAGTGTAGATTTATAATTACTTCCTTTCTGGATATTAGAAATTGACCCCAAAAGCAAGTCTATATACATACTGGGAACCTTGTGTGTATTCATTTGGAGAACTGTAGTGGCTAAATGTAAAAACACCACCAAGAGCCTCTTGATGGTGTTCTACAGTCAATAACAAATTGGTTTTCTTTCTCGCTGACTGCGATACATTCCTTCTATGAGTTTCACCGTTTCCCGACCTTCTTCTCCACTGGAGATTAGAGTTTCTTTTCCCAATACCGCTTGAGTAAAATTCTCAAGTTGGAGGGTGAAGAAGTAAGCAATCGGATCAATGGAGTTGAATAGATCAGTATCTTCTTTTTTCCAACTCTCCAATAATTGTTCTTCTCCAGGGATTGTCCAAAGGTCATTGATCGGAGGGTCGACCATGTTGCTCAATCCTGGAACAAACATTGCTCCTCCATCTGTCTGGACTCCCGCCGAAAAGGCATTAGAACCATGGATATGCACTTTGGCATAGATTCCAGGTTTCTGGGAGTTGGAAACAAGTATAGAGGCCATGGCCCCGCTGGCAAATCGGACAACCCCGACTGCGGTATCCTCAACCTCAATGAACGGGTGGTTGATATTATCCCACTGGGCATATACCTCTTTGATCGGACCGAGAAACCATGTAAGCAGATCAAGCTGGTGGGGGGCTTGGTTGATTAAGACGCCACCGCCTTCGCTGTCCCATTTTCCTCGCCAGGGATCGCTTTTGTAATAAGCCTCATCACGCCAACCGAGCATGGTAACTTGACCCACCATTGGTGTTCCAAGTTTGCCGGCATCGATTGCTTGTTTAATCCTTTGGCTTGCAGGCAGCCAACGGCGTTGGCTGATGACTCCCAACTGTTTCTTCTGCTTTTGGGCAGTTTCAATCATCACATCGCAATCGGCAACAGTTAGAGCCATCGGCTTTTCCACCAAAACATGCACCCCGGCTTCAAGAGCCGCGATTGCATGTTCCTTGTGCAGCGGGTGAGGGGTTGAAATAAGTACTGCATCTATCTTTTCTGTTTCAATCATCAAAGAGAGGTCCGTATATGCATGGAGATCCCATTTTTGGGCGAATTGCTCAGCTTTTTCTTTATTACGTCCCCATACGGCTACCAAGGCTGCATCTTTTACATCCCTAAGGGACTTTGCATGGACTTGGGCAACTTTGCCGTATCCGATCAGCGCATATCGTACCATCCAGTCCCTCCCTTATACGTTGTATGTGGTGGAAGCAGTGCTCCCTCCGTGCCCTGTCCAGTTCGTGTGGAAGAATTCCCCACGTTTTGCATCGGTGCGCTCATAGGTATGGGCTCCGAAATAGTCTCTCTGGGCTTGCAACATATTTGCAGGAAGACGCTCTGTTCGATAACTGTCAAACCAGTTCAGGGCTGCACTCAATGAAGGGGTAGGGATGCCGTTCAAAGCAGCGGCTGCTACAACCTCACGGAGGCTCTGATGATTTTCTTTCAAAATCTGTGCGAAATACGGATCGAGAATCAAATTCTGCAATTCTTTATCCTTGGTGAAGGCTTGGCTGATCTTATCCAAGAAAGCAGAACGAATGATACATCCACCTCTCCAAAGAAGCGCAATGCCTCCAAGGTTCAAATCCCAGTCATAGGTCTTACCAGCGCTTTTGATCAAGGCAAATCCTTGAGCATAGCTGATAATCTTTGCTGCATATAAGGCTTTTCCCAACATAGTTATGAAAGCCTTTGGGTCTGCAATACTCTGTTTGGGCGAAATGTCGAATACTTTGCTTGCAGCAACGCGTTCTTCCTTCATGCTGGACACGCTTCTGGCAAAGACTGACTCCACGATCAGGGTCAAAGGAACTCCTTCGTGTAATGCACTGATACCAGTCCATTTACCGGTTCCCTTCTGTCCTGCTGTATCGAGGATCTTATCCAACAGATAGGAACCATCATCTTCCTTGTAGCCAAGGATATCCTTGGTAATCTCAATGAGGTAACTATCCAACTCGCCCTTATTCCAGGTAGAGAAAATTTCCTGCATCTCGCTGTTATCAAGCTTGAGAAGGCGATGTAGCAGATCATAAATCTCACCTATAAGCTGCATGTCGCCGTATTCAATGCCATTGTGCACCATTTTTACGAAATGGCCGGCACCGCCGGTACCGATCCAGTCGCAACACGGGGTGTTGTCCACATGGGCACTGATACCTTGGAGAATGGGTTTCACGGCTTCCCATGCTTCTTTGGATCCGCCTGGCATGATGGAAGGACCTTTCAATGCTCCTTCTTCACCACCTGAGACTCCGGTTCCGATATACAGCAAGCCTTTACTTTGTACGAATTCCATTCTTCTTTGGCTGTCTTCGTAGTTGGAGTTACCTCCATCGATGATGATATCGCCCTTATCCAGAAGCGGAATGAGTTTTTCGATATTTGCATCAACCGGGGCTCCTGCCTTAACCATCATCATGATTTTTCTCGGACGCTCAAGGGAGGCGACCAATTCTTCAAGACTATGGGTGCCGATGATATTCTTTCCTTTAGCCCTAGAGGCAAGGAATGCATCGACTTTTTCTGTGCTTCTGTTGAACACTGCCACACTAAACCCTTTGCTCTCCATATTGAGAACCAGGTTTTCTCCCATTACTGCCAAGCCTATCAGGCCGATTGTTGCTTTCATATCTATTAACTCCTTAGGACTAAATTCTTCGTTTAGCAATTACGCTACGCATTGTGTTGAGATGCTCCAGCCCCTCCTGTTGTAGGAGCTCGAGGATCTGAACATACAGCACATCTATTAAAACCAATGTCGCTATCCTTGCTGAGAAAGATTCCGACACAATCGTTGGATTTCCAGAACTGACAGGTAGTACATAGGTTCCCAGCTTTGCAAGTGGGGAAGTGGCATTACTGGTCAGAATAATCGTAGGACATCCTTTGTTGTGAAATTCCTCTGCCAAGGATAGCGTATCATATCCTTGACCCGTGTGGGATATCAGAATTGCTGCATCCGCTTCATCAGATTGACTGGCAAGCATCAGTTGCATGTGATAGTCAGAAGCATACTGGCAGGTTAAGCCGATTCTCATAAGCTTATGATATGCATCCTGAGCCAGCGTATTGGACCCTCCAAGGCCCATCAGATAGATGCGTTTTGCTTTTTTTAGCAGCAATGCAGTTTCTTGTATTGTTTGTCGATTGGTGTTTGATAAGGTTTCGTCCAGCGTATGCTTTGCATTGTTGAAAACAAGGTCCACCACATCTTCGCCTTCTTGCACCTCAGATTCGAATATCTGTGCATTGCCAGCAATGGTTTCTCTTGCCAGAGCAATTCTGAAACGTTGGTACCCACTGTATCCAAGCTTTCGGGCAAAACGCACCATGGTTGATTCGCTGATACCAATATTTTGAGCAAGTTGCTCGATACTGGGATTTACCGAATCCTTGGGGTGTTCAAGGATAAAGTCAGCAATTATTTTCTCTTTTGTACTGAGCGTCTGGTATTTGCTTCGGATCATGTATATTGCACTGACTTCTTGCATCCTCTTCTCCTTTCAGAAGAAAGTATAATATGAAATAAATATTCAGGCAATTAGAAATAAATATTCATATAAAGAATTTTTCTTTCTATCTAAGACTGGTGTCCTCAATAGTGCTCTGGTATACTTTTTACATGAGAAGAGTCGGTGTAAACGCAAAGCGGTTCGCCGATGCCCAAAGTATGGACATTGCAGCTCTGCTTGCAAAAACAAAGGACCTCGATTACAACCTGCTCGAAATAGATGCAGACAGTTTGCTTCAAGTCTCTGCGCTGGGACGGAAGCGACTCTCATTCATTGCCCGTAACTATCAACTTGATTTCGTCTATACTCTTACGCTCGCCCCTGATCATGATCTTTCCTCTTCCGACGAGGAAGTGAGAAAAGTAGGGCTGCAGTACGTTGAAAAAATCATAAAGGTCATTGGCGAAATGGGGGGAGGGAGTCTGAACGGACCGTTTTACTCTTCATTACCTCCCAACTGGGCACTACACAACGAACGTGCATTACTTTTTGATTCCAGCGTAAACAGCCTGAGACTTTTATTACATGTGGCAATGGATGAGGATGTCATGCTCAATCTCAGACCAGTCAATCGGTATGAACATTTTCTTTTGAATACAGCGGGTGATGCTTTTCAGTATGTAAGGACGGTCAATCACCCGAATTGTGGAATTGATTTGGATACCTTCCATATGAATATTGAGGAAGATGATATGAAACAAGCGTTTGAACAGGCTGGCTATTATTTACACTGTCTTCATATCAGAGAAAACAATGGGAAATGCTTAGGTCATGGAAGCTTGGATTGGAATGTAATCAAAGAAGGTTTGGACGGCATTCACTACGAAGGTCCGATAATTCATAACGCAACAGAGCCCCCGTTGGAACCCATTCCCCCGTTTGAAAGTAAGCAGATTCGATCCTTGCTTTGCTGAGCTAGCGATGGTAATAGTAAAAGTAGGAATGAAAGACACCACAGAAGGAGCAACACATGAAGATTATTCGAAAAGATCAAAACAGAATTGAAAACATGGGTCCTGGGGTTAATCGTAAGGTGCTTTGCCATTCAAGGGATATGATGATTGTGGAGGTCGAATTTGATTCCGGGGCAGTGGTACAACCACATTCCCATCCTCATGAGCAGATTAGTTATGTGCAATCGGGACGATTCATATTTGAGAGCGGTGAGGAGAAAGAGGAGGCGGGTCCTGGTGACTCCCTCTTGGTAGCAAGCCAGATGGTCCATGGAGTAATCTGCTTGCAGGCAGGAATCATTTTAGATTTCTTTACTCCTGCCAGAGAGGATTTTCTTTGACTCCAGATACAACAAAACTTCTTGGGCATGATACCATGCCCAAGAGTGCTATAGACTGAAACTGAAACTTCTCTTAAAGAGCGCCCAGAGAAGTGAGTACCAGCTTTTCCTCAACGGTCAAGCGAATAACTTCTACTTGGGAAGCAATTTTGCTGTACTGCTTTTTCAAAGCGGTCAGTGTTGCTTTCTGAGAAGGTAAAGCATGCAATGCTAGTTCATAGCGTTCTTTGATATCCTTCATTAGATCTTCTTTGAGCACGTATGCATCAAGAAGATCCTTGAGGCTGTCAAGCAGTTCGGCAAGCCGAGTCTGGACGGTGATTTGGTATCCCCGTTTCAGTTCAGCTACCAACGCCGCAACAGGGACAATCTTCTTGACTCTATAGGCATTGCTTCCTGCAAATACGAATCCACTGTTCAATAAACCTTTCCGGGCATTGTTCAAAGCAATGGAGATACAATAGTTTGCTTGTTGTGCTTTACAGGTGGCAAGGCACTTCCATGCACACTTGAATGCCGGGTTTTCCCCTGCTTCCGTTTTGAGGATGAATTGGTTGCGAATTGCACGACCGGGCATTCCAACAGGGCTCTTGATAAGTCCAATGTCTTCCTTGGTGCAATCGACATAGGCTTGTTTGAAGCGAATATCTGCATCGCATTCGTCAGTGGCAACAAAGCGAGTAGCCATCTGTACAGCACTTGCTCCAAGACCTAGGACTTTGTAGATATCCTTTCCGGTGTATACACCGCCACCTGCAATGACAGGAATTGAACATCCTTTTTCCTCTTCGAAACCTTTTACGGTTTCCACAATCTGAGGGACTATGGCTTGCAGCTGATAGTCTGGGTCATCCAATTGTTCGGCAGTGAATCCAAGGTGTCCGCCAGCTTTTGGCCCTTCGAAAACAACTGCATCCGGCATGTCGTTGTAGATCTTTTTCCACATACGGAAAATCATATCAACAGCACGTGCAGAGCTTACGATCGGGGCAAGTTTGACGTCTGCTTTTCTTAGTGCCTCAACGGGGATGTTCTTGATGGGCAGTCCAGCACCCAAAAAGACAATGTCAACTTTCTCTTGGATTGCGACATCCAAAAGTTCATGGAAATCGTTGACTGCCACCATAATGTTTACGCCAATAACGCCTTTAGTTAGACTTCTGGCTTTTCTGATTTCATTACGAAAGGCTCTCAGGTTAGCAGCTCTTCCGTCCTCGTAGTAGTCTTTTTCCAACAGTCCGATTCCGTTTGCTGCAATGACGCCGATACCACCGGCATTGGCAACGCTGCTTGCAAGGGAGGATAGGGAAATACCTACACCCATACCGCCTTGGACGATAGGAGTTTTGGCAACAAGATTTCCGATTCTCAATTCAGGCCAACTGGGTTTTGATTTGAGAATCTTATCGATGGTTGGCTTCACCTCATTGAGGTGCAGTTGCTGGACACAACGTTGCAACACATTTTTAAGATTAGTATGCATAGTTTCTAAATCTGGTACATTCATGTTTGTTCCTCATGGGACAGATACTCTGTCGTATTCATAACTTAACATATATACAAAAATTGTAATAGTGTAAGAATAAATGAATATGGACACTTAGTCCACTATCTGTCAGCGAAGAAAAACTTACAAAATTTACTTGCTCTTTTGAGTATTCTTAATTGGAAATTATTACATATACCTAAAATTTGTCTAATAAATCTTCTAGATGCATGTAAATTGTTTTATGATAGTAAAATAGTCGGATTATAACCCCCTCTTGCAGATTCGCTTACTCTCTCTTAGGCTTCTACATAATTACATCTTTAGTTAGGGGGAAAAAATGAAGAAATTGAGAAGTCTAGCGTTGATTGCAATCGTTTTGGTATTGGCAATGACTGCCGTGGGGGCACAGCCGGTAACAGAAAAGCAACCTATCAAAGCTTTGGTGCTCAGTATGTTTGAGGTAGGGAAGAATACGGGTGACTTTGCAGGTGAATTCCAACACATCTACGAAGCGTACTTTGATGGAGCAGACAGCTATGAGCTGAATGACATGCCTTTGACGCTTTATGTGAATAAGGATGGCATTGCGGGTGCAATTGCAGGTATGGGTAAAGCTCAAGCCAGCGCTAGCTTGACCACAATCCTACTGGATCCACGTTTTGATTTCAGCGATGCTTATATCATCATCAGCGGGTGTTCTGGCATGAGTCCTGAGCGAGGAACTCTTGGTGATGTCGTTATCGCGGATGAGTTGGTCGACTATGATCTTGGCCATGCATGGAAAGAATCAGACAATCCTGCAGGTTCTGAAAATACCTTCATGAGATCTGAAGGATATGATCGCCCAGGGTATATCAAGCTCAACTCAGCATTGGTCGACTGGGCATTTGATCTGACCAAGGATGTTACTTTGGTAGATTCTGAGGCTGCTGCCAAGTATCGGGCCAATTATTCAGCAACTGAGGCTTTGGAAAAACCTGCAGTACAGAGAGGTGTTTCTGTCACTGGAGATAATTACTGGCACGGGAAAGGATCTTCCGCTCATGCTGATGTAGTTACTGCAGCGTATGGTGCGGGTACCTACATGGTCACCCAGATGGAAGACAATGCTTTTGGAGTTGCTGCCATGAATGAAGGAAAACTTGATCGTCTCATGGTAGTTCGTGATGTGGTCAACTACGATCAGCCATATCCAGGGCAGACAGTGCTTGAGAGCTTGAATGGCTCCTCCGGTGCATTCTCCATGGGAATGACCAACGGCTACATTGTCACCAGTACAATCATCAATGAGTTGGTTGGTAACTGGGACAAATACAAGAGCGCCTTCTAAGAAAAAACCTGAGAAATCATAAAACAAACAGAAGCCGACTTCCCTCAAGGATAGTCGGCTTCTATGTTGTATTAGGGTGTAATAGGTACTACAAAGGTGTTTTAAAGACAAGATTAAAACACTACTTGAATATTGAAATTACTCGGTATACCCGAACTCAATCATTAATATTCCATCCATGATTGACATTGTATCATTGAGAGCTACCCCGTCTATATCTATCTTGAGCAGTTCCTGAGATGGCCATTCATCTGAATTTGCTGTATCAGTAAGAGCCCAATATTCATTGGTATTGAAATTATATGTGCCATGATGTGCGTAATCATAGTCAGCAAGGGCAGTAGAGAAATCAGCCACAGTAGTTGCTGCCCCTGTTGTAGTATCAATTTGAGAAAGAACTTTGTCTCCATTCATAATAAACAGATCATCATTTTCATCTACAAACACACCATGAGTCCATGTATTTAATCCAGAATCTCCAATAATCGTGGGCTCACCTGTTTCGATATCAATTGTTACAGGATCATCCGAACTTTCTGTCCAAGCATACATTACACCTGTAGAATCGACGGTAGGGTTATTCAACCACAAACCGGTAGTGTTTTCTTCGATAAGTGTGCCTGCACCAGTACTCGTATTGATTTCAATCAATGAATCTGGAGCTGTAGCGTCATTGCTACTTGTTGTTCCATATAATTTGGATGTGGTTCTATCGAAAGCTAGGCCAGATAGAGCAAATCCTGTATCACCTACGAGTGTACCTGTCCCATCATCAGTATCAATGATATAGAGCAAACTTGTCTTAGTATCACTAACCGAATAATGCGTTGCTCCATACAGTACTAAGCTAGGTGTTTGATCCAGCGAGCATCCGATAAAACTTGCAAAGATACTTGTGATTGTCAGTATCAACAACAAACCCTTAACGTTCCGTTTCTTCCGTGATTCCAATGGTCCCTTCATATGAAGTCACCTCCTACATAATTTGATTACCCAAAACAAAACAAATGTAATGGATTTAAACTTGTTTATGTTACAAGTAACGGAATTTTAAGAATAGTAGCAATAAGACGATATTATTTAAAAAGTTATGAAATTTGCGTAAAAAGTTATACCAAGAAATCTTTGAATAATACAA
>QJZS01000011.1 GCA_003247345.1 Spirochaetales bacterium | reverse complement strand
AGTAGAACGAGAAACTCAGAAAGGCATAGTGGTAGGAAGACGTGGGGCAAATATTGCCAAAATCAGAAAAGGGGCAGAGCCTGAGATCCGCGATATTTTCCCAGGCAAGAAGATGCGCCTTGACCTAAGAGTAAAAGCCCAGGACAAATGGAGAAACAACTCCATCGTCCTGGATAGAATTTTGCGTTAACGGATAAAGTTTGTAGCTACGCGCGGCTCTTCAACAGGCTTCTGGACGATGTCTTTAGCTGCATCAATACAGCTAAGCAACCAAGCAAGGTTGGCTCCAAGATTACGCATTACCTGCATACCCTCAAGATCCTGCTCAACCTGCTCAACGGTGTTGCCGTGAACAGAGTTCCAATAGGTTGAGGAAACAACTGGCATCTGACTGATGGTAAAATACTTGTTCAATTGATCAAAGGTAGCACTTGCTCCGCCACGGCGGCAGGAGACAACTGCTGCCCCTGGTTTTAAGGCTAACTGTTTCGATGCACTGTAGAATAGCCGGTCTAAAAAGGCAGTGCCTGCACCAGCTGCAGAGGCATAGTGCACAGGAGAACCTATAATAAGTGCATTTGCAGTTTTTGCCTTTTGTGCCGCAGTATTCACCAAGTCATCGGTAAAGACACATTCTTCGTGATCATTACAATATCCACAGGCGGTGCATCCATGCATTGCGCCTTTTCCAATCCAAAGGATTTCACTTTCAATATCCCATTTCCACCCTTCTTTATGAGGACTTGTGTTAATCATCAGTACATGCATGTAAAAACTCCTAGGTTGTAAAACAGGGAGCCCTAAGACTCCCTGCTTTTCAGATTATGTTAAATGTTAATATCTCTGAAGAATCGAAAGGACTTTTTCCTTTCCACAGGTTTGGAGGAAGGGTCCGAGTTTCGGACCTTTGTCCTTACCTATCATGAGGCTGTAGATCAGCTTGAAGAAATCTCCGGTATCAAGACCGTTGTCCTTGGCTGAGTCGTATACTCTAGTGGTATATTCCTTGTTATCCAATTCATCCATCACCTTCACTACTTCTGTAAGAGCATGCACTGCCGCGCGTTCCTGGTCGGTGATTTCAACCAAGGCATCTTGGTCATTGGTAAGACGGTATTTGAAGTCTTCTGGAGCAAAGGTAGTAATCCAGTTCCATGCACATTTACAGCGAACTTCCAGCCTCTCTCTCTGCCCTTCAGTTATATCAGACAAGGTTGCAATTGCCTTGTCGATATCGCCTTCATGCAGCTGGAGGAGATTACAGAGGTGGCGGAAAGGAATCTGGTAGCAAGGTTCGGAAGGAACTCCATTAACCTGGCTGAGCTCATAGATTCTCTTTTCCTTGGCCTTGCGCTTGTCGTTGACTTCCTGTAGTCCAAAATAGATGCGTTCACAGGTATCATAGTCTTCATAGATCTTCAGTACATCCAAATCAAAGGAAATGGAGAACTCTGTATTCGGTCTGGTTCCTGCAAACATGTAACGGGTAATCTCCGGAGTATAGACTTCCAGAACATCAGGAAGGGAGACAACTTCTCCACTTGAAGAAGAAATCTTACCTCCACGACCCTTGATGCTGATGAAGTCATACTGGAAAGATACAGGAGCTTCGCCGCCAAAGGCTTGTACAACCTTTCTGGAAGTATCGAAGGAACCGCCCTCACTGTGGTGGTCCTTACCTGCTGGCTCAAAGTCAACTTTTTCCTGAACCCATCTCATGGGCCAGTCGAGTCTCCAAGGAAGCTTGGCACAACTGGTTGTGCGAAGATCAACGGTTTCAGTCTGACCTGTCTCATCGTCCCGATAGGTAATGTTCCACTCTCCGTCCCAATCAAGGATGGTTGTGGTGTCTTTATCGGTAAAATTGGAGAATACAGAGATTGGCCACCAGTCTTCTTCCAAAGGTGTGGTTCTGAATTCATCAAGGATTGCTCTGATTTCATCACGCTTTTCCAATGCAGTGCGCATACCTTGGGCGTACTCGCTGTTGCGATAGCGTGCTGCTTGGTAGATGTATTCTGGCTCTACTCCAACGATGGGTAGCATTTGCTCTACATCAAGTTCGTTACCGCGTGCATAGTTATCGGCTCTTCCGATGGTATCGGGAACCAAGGTGATGGGCTTACGCAGATAGGTTGCGAGCAACTCAGGCTCGGGCATGTTCTTGGGAACTTTTCTGAATACGTCGTAGTCATCCCAACTATAGATGAAGCGTACGTTTTTTCCTTTTTCCCGTAAGGCCTTTACAACCAAATCAACCGAGATGATTTCTCGGAAGTTTCCTATATGAACCGTGCCGGAAGGGGTAATGCCGGAGGCACAGGTATATACCTCTTTTTCCCCTTTCTCACGAATGATCTTGTCGGCGTATATATCCGCCCAATGTGTAGATACGTTATTGTCACTCATAACCGTCGATTATAGTAAATCGTACGCATGAGTTCAACTGCTGGTTGCCAAAACAAACAGCGAGAGCGTATACTCTTGGGTATGAAACGATTGATAGCTTTGCTGACAGTACTGCTGGTTTGTAGTTTTTCTCTCCTAGCTGAGGATGCACAGGCTTGGCAACCGGGAACCGTTATCGAGAAAGGCGTCGCTTCTTGGTACACCAGTGATAAGAGCGAAAGCCTCACTGCCAATGGGGAGACTTTCGATCCTACCAGTCTTTCAGCTGCTCATAAGAGTTTGAAATTCGGTACGATTGTCAGGGTAACCAACAAAGACAATGGCAAGAGTGTCGATGTCAGGATCAATGATCGTGGTCCGTATGTGGATGGTAGAATCATCGATTTGACTTTATCGGCAGCAAAGCAGATTAATATGTTGGACAGCGGTATTGCCAATGTCGAACTCACGTTGATTTTCGAGCCGGAAATTCCTGAATCAAAATATAATCGTGCAGGCGATACGGGTTGGTATCAGATTCAGGTCGGGGTCTACTCTTCCTTACTTACTGCATATTCTCAATACGACAGACTGTTCAATGCTGGCCTAAAACCGTTTGCAGAGCAGCTTCCTGATACGAAGGCTGTTCGTTTGACGGTTCGTTGGATCCCTGCTTATCAGCTTGATCGTACAATGCAAGCCCTTTCTGCTTTGGGTTTCTCAGCATCGGAAGTACTTAAGAAAAGCGAGAGCAATCCATATCGGTAAAAACAACCTTTACATTCTTCTAAAAATCCTATAGATTACTTACAGCTTTTTCGGGCCTATAGCTCAGTTGGTTAGAGCATCGGACTCATAA
>QJZS01000023.1 GCA_003247345.1 Spirochaetales bacterium | reverse complement strand
GGAAGCCCCACTTCGGTTGCTTCCTTTCCATTCTCATCTCTTCCCTGCGCTCTACTGTCATAAATCACCGCCCCCTCTCGGAAGGCGCTCGACCAACTTACCCGATTTGCCGCGTCTCAGTCAAGGCCTTTGCAAACCTTTTTTCGACTTTCCTCGCGGCCCACCGTCGGGCCGACAAGAAGCGACTATAGCCCCTTTGCCCCTTCCTGTCCAGTAGCTTCGTGCAATTTTTTTATCAAATTTATATGAGTTTTTCTCTATTTTATTAAATTGTGAGAAAATATCTTGTTAAAAAATTTAACAATCTATAGGATGCTCTGCCAGGAGCAAAATCACGATGCAACAAGACATGACCAGAGGTAACACTCTGAAGTTAATATTTTTCTTTATGATGCCCCTTTTAGGTGGCAATTTATTTCAACAATTCTATTCAATGGTAGATACCTTTGTCGTAGGACGATTCATTGGAGTACAAGCACTCGCAGCTGTAGGAACTACAGCCCCCATAGTATTTCTAGTATTCGGGTTCGTTATGGGTCTGACTGCAGGTTTTTCAGTTATCATCAGTCAAAAATTCGGGGCCAAGGATGAGCACAGCATGCGGAAAGCTGTGGCGATGAGTCTTTTATCGGCATTCTACCTTGCACTCTTCATTTCCATTTTATCAATAATTTCGGTTAGAGCTCTCTTGGATGTACTTAATACACCATACAATATTATTGATGATGCAGCCGCTTACCTGACCATCTTATATATAGGTATCGTAGCTACCATATATTATAACCTGCTTGCTGCCATTCTCCGCGCATTAGGTGACAGCCGTTCGCCACTATACTTCTTATTAATAGCAAGTGTATTGAATATCGTAGGAGATCTCTTAACAGTCATAGTATGGGATATGGGAGTAAAAGGAGTAGCCTCGGCAACAATCATCAGCCAGGGGATTTCAGCTCTCTTGTGTCTTATATATATAAGAAGACGATACCCTGTCTTACACTTGAAGAAAGAAGACTGGCGTATGGACTGGTCGATGGTAGGTCGACTGTTACGGATTGGGCTCCCTAGTGCTCTCCAATTCTCTGTTTGTGCCATCGGAGTCATGGTCGTACAAGCTGTCATCAATAATTATGGCAGTGATACGGTGGCAGCCTATTCAATAGGCGTACGCATTGAAAATTTAGTTACCCAGCCATTGGTGACCTTGGGAATGGCCATGGTAACTTTCAGCGCACAGAACCTTGGGGGAGGCCAACTCGATCGTGTACGGCAAGGTGTGCGAAGCGCCAGCCTGTTGGCTGTCCTATTCGCTCTTGGAATATTCCTCTTGATCTTCTTCATCAAGGATGAGATGGTCATGCTTTTTGTAGATGGCAATCAAACCATGGTCGTACAACAGAGTACCCAATATTTGATGACGGTCTCATACTTCTTTATTCCTCTTGGTTTCATTTTCGTCTTCAGAAATACTGCTCAAGGGCTGGGTTCTGGATTGATACCGATGCTATCTTCAATACAAGAGCTACTGTTCAGAACTTTGGCGGCTCTAACGTTACCGGCTCTTCTCTCTTACCAGGGAATCGTGCTTTCCAGCCCGTTGGCATGGTGTGCTGCAACAATTCTTTTAATTATTGCGTATAAGATACAAATGAGAAAATTGAATCAAATGATTAACCAATAGATACCTATTTTATACCATCACTAAAGAGCATCATTATCACGCATGTAAATTTTACGGCAAGTAGTTGACACCCTTTCTACCTGTCTGCTATAGTCCATTACGTTGCAAGGGCCGCTAGCTCAGCTGGTAGAGCAACGCCCTTTTAAGGCGTGGGTCACAGGTCCGAATCCTGTGCGGCTCAAAGTGCCTCTGTTTTTGAACATGCATTCCTTGTCTCCTTCGTCTAGTGGTTAGGACAACGGGTTTTCATCCCGTCAACAGGGGTTCAATTCCCCTAGGAGATGATTTTAGGGAATCTGCCTTTCGGCAGGTTCCCTTTTCTATAACTTCAAGTTTGGAATATACGCTCTAAGACTTCTTGTAAAGAGCAACTATTGACTTCTCACAGAACCCGGTATACAAGGAATATACAGGATGGTTCTTGGCTAACATCATATCTCCCGATAGCAATATACCATCCTAGTGATGTACCCTTCTTCCGGGCTGCAATCTATGTACTCGTATCCACACCCGCGAGACATTGGATTGCAGCTCCCTTTTTTCAGTTCATGGGATTGTAATCTGCTTCGCTTTCTTGTAGAGCGGCCTTTGCCGTGAAGGGCAAATCGGTATCAACTGTCAGAAAGTGCTTTCCTGCTATGTTGATTGCAAATGCACCTAAGGGAGCGGTTATAAGAATGCTCATCACGGCCACAGCCAAAATGATTTGTCCAGGATACGTATCCATTCCCCTGGCGCTCATTGCAGCCAACGGGGCCGAACCAATAGCAGCCTGTACCGTTGCTTTCGGTAGGTAAGAAACTACTACAAACAGGCGCTCTTTCATGGTAAACCCAGCACCGGTGGTACATAGAAAGG
>QJZS01000005.1 GCA_003247345.1 Spirochaetales bacterium | reverse complement strand
AAGGAAGCTGACGCGCACCATCGCTGTCATATTGGATTGAATATTGAAGAAGGGGAGGCATAAGATAATGCACGCTACCAAAGAAGAACTCGCTGCAAAGGCAGATGCTTTATTCGAGCAGCTTAAAGATAAGACGCTTAGTCCAAAGGATAGGACCCAGATCCCATTGCAGGAAATGCCTACCCAGGATCCTTCTGTTCGTGTAACCAATATGCAAGAGGTTGCTCTTGGGTATACAGAGAACCAGGTTCGTGTAGAGGCCATGCGCTGCTTGCAGTGCAAGAACAAGCCTTGCATCCAAGGTTGTCCTGTTTCCATTGATATCCCTGCATTCGTTGCAGAAGCTGCCAAAGGCAACTATGTAAAATCAGTAGAGATTATCAAAGAGAGCAGCTTGCTTCCATCCATCTGTGGTCGTGTTTGTCCACAAGAATCCCAGTGCCAGAAGTTCTGTACTGTAGGAAAGATGCACAAAGATGTTGACCAGTCTGTTTCCATCGGCCGCATTGAGCGCTTTGTCGCTGATTATGCCCGTGAAAACGACATGGAAAAGAATCCTACCATCAAGGCAGAGACCGGTAAAAAGGTTGCTGTCGTTGGTTCTGGTCCTGCCAGTATTTCTGCTGCTGCTGATTTGCGCCGTGAAGGCCATTCAGTGGTTATGTTTGAAGCATTGCACAAAGCTGGTGGTGTTTTGATTTATGGTATCCCTGAGTTCCGTCTTCCCAAAAGCATTGTTGAGCATGAGCTGAACAATCTTAAGGAGATGGGTGTGGAACTTCGTCCTAATTACTTGGTAGGAAAGACTCGTAAAATTACCGACCTGATGGAGAAAGATGGTTTTGATGCTGTCTTTGTTGGCTCTGGAGCTGGTCTTCCGAAGTTCATGGGAATCGAGGGTGAGAATTACATCGGTGTATTCTCTGCGAACGAATATCTGACAAGAAGCAATCTGATGAAAGCCTATGCAGTGGGTCAATCCAGGACTCCGTTGTACAACTCTCATAAGGTAGCTGTATTCGGTGGTGGAAACGTAGCTATGGATGCTGCAAGAACTGCAAAGCGTCTTGGTGCTGAGGAAGTCTCAATTGTCTACCGCAGAACCGAGGTTGAGATGCCGGCCCGAAAGGAAGAGGTTGCTCACGCCAAGGAAGAGGGAATTATCTTCAAATACCTTCATGCTCCGCTCAAGATTACGGCAAACGACAAGGGTCGGGTAAATGGTGTTGAGCTGATCACCTGTGAACTTGGTGAGCCTGATGCTTCCGGTCGTCGTAGCCCTGTTGAGATTAAAGGTAGTGAGAAAGTATACGACTATGACACGGTCATTGTTGCAATCGGTAACGCTAGCAATCCTTTGATCAAGGCAACCACTGATGGTATCGAAGTCAATAGACGTGGAAATTTCATCGTTAACGAGGAAACTTGTGAGACGAGCCTCAAGGGTGTATATGCCGGTGGGGATATCGTCCTAGGAGCAGCAACGGTAATTCTGGCTATGGGTCAGGGCCGTAAAGCTGCAAAAGCGATGAATGATTATTTAGCAAATCTTTAATATACAACAAATAAAAGCGGGTCTGCTTAGAGTAGGCCCGCCTGCTTGAAGCTGATGCCCCCTTTGTGTATAGTAAAACGGTGGATATTCGTAATGATTGCCAATCGGTGATCTGTCAGCTTACGTCGCAAGATAAGACCCAGGCCATCCTGGAAGTGATAGATTCCTGTTCAGTATTTAAATCTCTCCCAGACCTCGAACGGTTCAAGCGTGGGGTGCTTCGTCGTGAGCACATCCAATCAACTGGTATCGGTCACGGGGTTGCGATTGCCCATGGGAAAATCATGGGTATCAAGGATGTGCATATTGCCCTTGGTATTAGCAAAGAAGGCATAGAGTATGGAAGCAGTGACGGAATGCCGGTTCACCTGCTTTTTGTAATTGCCTCTTCGCCTTCCATTCAAATGGAATATCTAGGTGCACTGAGCACCATTCTACGCAGCGTGCGTACCGTAGAGATGAGAGAGAGCCTTTTGGAATTGAATAAGAACAAGAGCGATGAGTCCTGCCAGAGATTCCTCTCTATGATGGCAAGCCAAGAGTTTGTTTGGTTTTGTAAGCGTCCTCAGTAAAAGATTCCGTTACAGAGCAGTTGAGAGACAGTAAGATCCCACCTATCGGTTGGGATGTTTTCTTGTATTTGGTGGAGCCTGCAAATGCCAAGTGTGTGCTGAATCTGGTAGGTGCTTAGGAATCTATCATAAAAACCTTTGCCCCGGCCTAAGCGTTCTTTTGCTAGAGAATATGCGACAGCAGGGACCAGTACAAGATCAGATGGGGAGGGGATCACCGCGTTTATTCGCTGAGGTTCTTTTATGCCAAAGGAACCCTCCTGTATTGCCTGCAAATCTGTTACTTCATAAAAGGTGAGGGTATTGTCTGCTTCACACACAGGGAGAGCAAGATGCTTATGCTGTATGGCATCGATGAGGACTGTTTTTATATCTACTTCAGAAGGCAAAGGAAAGAATGCAAAGAGCCACTGTGCTTGTTGGTATATCTGAGAACTAAGCAATGCCTGGCAGCTGGCATGGTCTTCCTTTGTAAAATCGGAACCTTTATAGGATCGTTCAATTTGTTTGTAATAGGTACGAAGCTCTTCTTTTGTTTGCATATCTCATCATACCATGCGTATAAGCATTACAAGTCCTATAACCAACAGAATAAGCAGCAGATCGACTTTCTTATAGGGCAATCTTGCCCTGATTTTGTCAGGATTGAAATTTCTGGCCTCCAGAGCGATGGAAAGGTCTTCTGCCTTGTCCAGCAAGAGCGAAAATATGCTTGTAGTCAGTCCGATGATCGCTCGGTAGGGGTGACGGTTGTTTTCCAAGCGCGCTTTGCGTGCAACACTCGCCTCGAGCGATGCATCAAAGATCATGGGAAGCATGGAAATCGTCAGTTCTATCCCGCTGGCAATTCTCCAACCGTTGATGAGAGGAATGTGATTAAGGATGCTTCCCAGAGAGCGTGCAAGATCATCAGGGGAGGTGCTGTCAGCAAGCAGCATCCCACAGAGGATGATCGAGAAGAATCGCAAGAGCGCATTGGCTGTAGAAGTCCATTGATAGTTCGCCAGATAGTCTGTAAGCCCTATGAGAGCCATCAGGATGAAGAAGAAACGGAGTTCCCGCTTATATTGGCGAAGGGGAAGGTGTTGTTGTACAGCTAGCAAGAGCAAGATAGCACTTATTAGGGAGGTTCCTAAAAGTGAGGATGAAACCAGTAGGATACAAAGTATGATTACACTAAGAAATTTGGTGGCAGGATTGCAATGGTTGAGAAAAGTTTCCTGTTTCCTGTAGTGGAAGATCAGTGCTTCAGCCATGTAAGGTCCTCGACGTTTTTCACTGATGGTATGTAGATGTCATGTTCTTCCAGGTGACTGAGTATGGATTCCTTGGTTCCTTGTTGTACTATCAAACCAGCTTCCAAAAGTAATACTTGGTCTGCATGTGCGAGGATTTTGTCCACCTCATGGCTGACAATCACAATAGTATGCCCCTCTTTCTGTAATCGTAAAAGGGTTTTCAACACACTCACTGCAGAGCGATAGTCTAGGTTTGCAAATGGTTCATCAAGGATAAGAAGTTTGGGATCCATGACAAGCACCCCAGCTATGGAGAGTTTTCTTTTTTCTCCTCCACTGAGCGTACGAGGTCTTTGATCGCGTTGTTCATGCAGGCCCATCAGTGTCAGTACGTCATCAAGGTGTTGTTCTTGTTCGACTACATCCATACCAATGTTTTCCATTCCGAAGCGAATATCTTTTTCTACGGTTTGTCCTACAATCTGGGTATCGGCATCCTGAAAAACAAGGCCGATGGATTGCAATCGTTTCTTTGGATGTTTGGTTACATCCTCACCGGACAAGAGAATGTTCCCCCCACTAGGTGCCAGTATACCCTTGAGACAACGAAGCAGAATGCTCTTTCCAGCCCCGTTTGGACCAGTTATGAGAGTGAATGTCCCATTTTCTATCGAGAAGCTTATATCCTTGAGAATATGCTTCTCCTTGGAAAAGGAAAAGCTGAGGTGCTGTACTGAGAGTAGTGGTGCTTGTGAACTTGTCATGACATGCTGACTGTAACAGATGGTGATTCTTTGGGCAAGATTACCGGTTTTTTTTGAAAGGTGTTGACAAGTGTTCGTGAATTAGGGTATACAAGATGACGTTGACGCCGCTTTAGCTCAGTTGGTAGAGCAAAGGACTGAAAATCCTTGTGTCCTCAGTTCAATTCTGAGAGGCGGCAAAACTAAGGAATCCTCTCCCATCCGGGACGAGGATTTTTATTTTTTATGTAACTAAATAGAAGCAATCCCACATTGGATTTGGTATTAGGCTATGATCTATCTGTTACAGCTCTTTCCTAAAGCACACTGTATTCTGGATATTTTTATAAGGACCGTAACTGGGAATTACTTGGTAGTTGAGCTTCTTGTATAAAGAGACAGCTGAGGTGAGACGAGTACCGGTCTCAAGGACGGTAGCAGCACATCCCCTTTCTCTCGCAATGCGTTCCAGCTCAGCCATGACCTTTTGTGCAAGTCCTAGCTTACGGAAGCCTTTTCTTACAAATATTCTTTTTATTTCTAGTGATGTTTCATCGAATTGTTTGAGGCCGCCACATGCAACAGGTTGCCCTTCCACATAAATCACAACCACTGCCAATAAAGTGTCAACTTTATTGAAGGGGGCACTTAACTGATGCGTCTCAAAGTTGATTTCATCAAGTTCTGTTTCTAACATTTGAACGAGAGCAAGAAAATCTTTGTTGGTACGGTCTGTGATGTGGATTTCTTCCCGCATAAAGGCTCTCCTTTTGTGATAGTGTATGGAATACCTCAATTCGATGCAACAATAAAAATGTGCTTTCTTTATTTTCCAATATATAAAGAATGTAGGTGAATATCGGCATTCTGCCCTGTCCTCAATTTCATGCTATTTTATCTTGCTCTGTGTGGTTTTTCTTTTATGGACGTTATTAAATTGACTTCGTGATTTTGATATGCTACCATATGTAGCGTGTCTTGAGACATGAATATACTACATATTGTGCATGCAGGACAGGGAAGTTGGGCATGGATGCCCACGCGGTCCCGCCGCTGTGAAGGTGAGGAATTTGTCATAGCCACTGGAGTAATCCGGGAAGGAGGCAAGATTCCGAGGAACCTGAGCCAGAAGACCTCCCTGCATGGACACGCCGCCACGGTGTATGGCAAAGGCGTGAGACAATAGGCTAGATTTGCCTATTGTCCCTCCTTACCCTACCAGCGGCAGGAGGAATCACATGGTTACCCAAGTAATCAAACGCGATGGGCAGGTTGTCTTCTGCGATGGACAGAAGATCTCTGAGGCTATCGCCAAAGCAGCACATGCTGCCAAAGAATCGCTTGATCATGAATTACTTGCAAGGAATATCCTTTCTCATCTTGCAGAGAAGGGTGAAGATCGCGTTGACGTAGAAACTATACAGGATCTTGTTGAGCAGGAATTGATTCACAGTGGGGCTGTGGCTACAGCGAAAGCCTATATCCTTTATCGTGAGGAGCGAAGACAAGTCCGAGAGGGGCGAATTCTCATCGACGCAACAAGCAGGTTATTCCACGATTATCTGGATGATAAAGACTGGATGATTCAGGAGAATGCTAACACACGTAAATCTATCAACGGTATGAACAACTATATCCGTGAAGCTTTTACTCGTCGTTATTGGCTCAATGAAGTGTATCCACTCGAAATTCGAGAGGCCCATCAGGGTGGAGCAATGCATATCCACGATCTGGGATTCTTTGGCCCTTACTGTTGTGGTTGGGATCTGCAGCAACTGCTGACAATGGGTTTCGGTGGTGTCCCAGGAAAGGTCTCTTCCAAACCGGCAAAACATTTCAGAGCCTTCCTTGGACAGATTGTGAATGCAACCTTTACCAGTCAGGGAGAGAGTGCCGGTGCCCAAGCCTGGTCGTCGATTGATACGTACTGCGCACCTTTTATCCGATATGACAATCTCGAATATCGCGAGGTGAAGCAAGCGTTGCAGGAGTTTGTTTTCAATCTGAATGTTCCCACTCGTGTAGGATTCCAATGTCCGTTCAGCAATCTCACTTTTGATTTAAAGGTACCACAAAGGATGCGTGATCAGGGAGTTGTAATCGGAGGCCTGCTACAGGATGCTACGTATGCTGAGTTCCAAGATGAGATGGATATGTTCAATCTCGCTTTTTGCGAGGTAATGATGGAGGGTGATGCCTGCGGTCGTGTTTTCACTTTCCCCATTCCCACGATCAACGTAACCAAGGATTTCTCGTGGGAAGGACCTGTTGCTGATGCAATCATGGAGATGACTTGTAAATATGGTATACCGTACTTCTCAAACTACGTGAACAGTGATCTCTCGCCCGAAGATGCGCTTTCCATGTGTTGTCGTCTCCGTCTCGATACTTCCGAGCTTCGTAAGAGAGGTGGCGGTCTCTTTGGGTCTAATCCTCTTACGGGTTCGATAGGGGTGGTGACACTCAATCTTCCCCGGTTGGCTTATCTCTCTACAAATCAGGAAGATTTCTTATCACGATTGGAAGGGCTCGCCGACTTGGCTTATCAAAGTCTTGAGCTGAAGAGAAAAGTAATTGAACAGGAGACCAACCGAGGTATGTATCCTTTCAGTGCCCGTTGGCTTTCGTCAATCAAGGAGAGGGAGGGCAGTTACTGGGCGAATCACTTTAGTACCATTGGGGTGGTGGGTATGGAGGAGGCCTGTCTCAACCTGTTTGGAAAGGAGGGTAGTCTTACCACCGCAAAAGGTCAGCAATTTGCTCTCTCTTCACTTGCTCGATTACGCGAGCTCATCATTGCCTACCAGAAAAAGAGTGGTAATTTCTATAATCTCGAGGCTACCCCTGCCGAGGGAACCAGTTATCGTTTGGCACAGAAGGACAAGGAACAATTTTCCGATATTATTACTGCTGGTTCTGATGTACCCTATTATACCAACTCAAGCCAATTACCGGTGGGCTATACTGACGATTTGTTTGAAACACTCGATCTTCAGGATGATCTTCAATGTCAATATACGGGGGGAACTGTACTACATCTCTACCTGGGTGAACGTATAGAGTCTCGAGAGATTGCCAAGAGGTTACTAAAGACGGTATTTACCAACTACAAACTTCCTTATATTTCCCTTACTCCCACCTTCAGCACCTGCGAAGATCATGGATACCTTGTGGGGGAACAACCAGTGTGTCCGATCTGCGGCAAAGAGACCGAAGTTTGGACCCGTGTGGTAGGTTATCTTAGGCCAGTGAAGGATTTCCACCGAGGCAAGAAGGAGGAATATCGTCAGAGGAAACTTTATCGTGTTCCCGAAGAGAGTAAACGGGGGGTTGTATGAGGATTTCAGGCTTAGTAGGTTCATCTCTCATAGATTTTCCCGATTGCATCTCCTGTGTGCTTTTTCTGCAGGGATGTAATTGGAATTGCTGGTACTGCCATAACCCCCAGCTTATTCCATTGGAAAACAATACAGGAGAACAAGTTGAGTACTCTATGGAGACTTTTAAGGATTTTCTTGATAGAAGAAGAGGCAGATTGGATGGTGTGGTGGTCACCGGAGGGGAACCTACAATCCACCATGAACTTCCAGCCCTCTTATCAATGATCAAAGAAATGGGTTATGCCGTGAAACTGGATACCAATGGAAGCAACCCTCGGATGGTCAAGGATATTTTAGATGCAAATTTGGTTGACTACATCGCGATGGACATTAAAGCCCCTTGGGAGAAATATAGGAAAATCTGTGGAAGCGGTGCTAATGTTGACAGGGTCAAAGAAACACTTGATATCCTCAAACGATGTTCAATCGGATGGGAAGCACGTACTACAGTTTGTCCTTCATTGGATAGCAAGGATTTGCTACTGATGGAAGATTATGCAAGGCTGAGGTGATAATGGTGATGGATGACAAGATCTACAGTGATTGAGTCATCCATTTTTTTGTTTCTTACCGTGTAGAAAATCATTGGCTTAAATTATTTCTCGTATATTGTCCGGAGCATTGTATACTGACATAGTTGTACGGTGTGGATGCAACAGGGAGGATACCGGTAATGCCTGATAGTGAAGTCAAAACCATTCGAGATCTTATTCTATATCAATACGCAAAGATCATTGCCAACTCAGCATTTGGTCCCAATGCAAAGAAAAGTGCCTATGGCTTTATAAAAACCAAATTCAGGTCTCTACGCGATGATAAGCAGAAATGGTCGGATATCCTTAGGGAAGACAAGGAACTCGTGAACTCGGATAAAGCTTGTGCATACTGTGGCAGCACCGAACACCTTCAGTGGGAACATATCGTCCCTCGTTCACTTTTGATCAATGAGCGATGCGGGACCTGCGATCGTATTCAGGGAATCCATAACCAGATTTGGGCATGTCGTACCTGTAACTCAAAGAAAGGAACCATGGGGTTGTATCATTTTATGAAGGTTCTCCATCCAGATGCAAAGCCATTTTCTGATTGCATTCCTCCACTCCTAGAGAAAAAATACCTTAAAACAATTTGGTATTGTCATACATGCCAAGGAACACTGGATTGGGATGGAGACGGGAAAAAACTTGATGTTTTTGATTTGGATCTCACCTGATATTTGAAATTTTATGGAATTCTTAACTATTGCTTGTAACTAACACCAGTTTATACGGTATTATTTCAATGTGACTATCCAAAAAAGATTGTATCTATCAAATGTTCTCATGATTGTCGTCCCATTTTGTATCACCATCGTGACGGCTTTTATCTGTTTGCTTGTCCTGTGGTCGGTATTGGGTCGTACGTATGGCCTTGGGTTTGGGGATAGTCAGGATTTTCAACAGGCACAAGGTACCATTGCTCTGGCGGTCAAGGAAGTTCTGAATGGGGATCCTGATGAACAAATTGACCATTTGAAATCACTAAGTAGATTGCTCGACGAATCCTCCATATCCATAACCATCCTCAAGGATGATGAATTACTGTATCAGTATGGGGAAACGAATCCAAAGGATACAGAATTGATTGCTGCAGTGCAGGCGATGGGGGAAGGAGGATCTCTCTCTACTTCGGAACGTAGCCTGTTTGCCGATTCGTTTGTTACAAGTATCGATACGTACCAAATGTATTTGTTCAGTACTCCTGAACGATATTCTTATACAACACTCAAGGTAGTATTCGCCTTATCTTTATTAATACTTGTTGCCGTTATTGTGCTTTCTGTTTACGTGACCAATATCTTTCTCACGAAATTCGTATTCCAGAAGATTAATAGACCACTGACTATCCTTGCTGATGGAGTACACCAGATTCGGGATGGGAATCTTTCGTATCACATTTGGTATGAAGGTGATGATGAATTTGCATCAGTTTGTGCCGATTTCAATGAAATGGCGGTTAAACTCAAGCATTCTGTAGAGCAGACCCGACTGCATGAAGAGAGCCACAGAGCTCTGATTACCGAACTTTCGCATGATTTGAGATCTCCTTTGACTTCCATCCAAGCCTATGTCTCTGGTTTGCTTGATGGTATTGCCAATACCGATGAGTCAAGGCATCGATATTTGCTGACCATACAGAAGAAGGCTGAGGATATTCAAAATCT
>QJZS01000173.1 GCA_003247345.1 Spirochaetales bacterium | reverse complement strand
ATGTTTAATTTAGGTATGATGATACCAGCTATGGGCATAGACAATAAGCCCATCAAGCCCTGCAAGGTAATCATGAGAGAGAATTGGGAACTTGAAATCCCCAATTCCCTCGTGACAGGGACCAAGAATATCCCTTGGCAACTATTGATAATACCCAACACAGCCAAAATAAACGCACAAGAGGCTGCGAGAATCCACCATGCATAATGCATACGGCTGTCCTTGGAGGACAAAATATCTTCCATATCTATACAATCCTTATTTATTTGAGCTATTTAGACTACATATTGCCCTATCAGACTCATGATAATACTTGTTCCAACAGGAAGGCTTTCAAGATCTACCCATTCTTGACGTGTATGGGCTCCTCCACCTACCACAGTTCCAATTGTATTTGCCAAAATACCCTTGGAAAGCGGAACATTTGCATCAGTTGAATAGGGGTCAATATCAATAGCACCATCATAGAACTGTTTAATCGTCTCTATGTTTGAAGCGGTCCATTTCTCAAGTGCAGAGGGGTCCAAATCTCCCATCCCCGGGCGCACCCCGAGCAACTCGACTTCTACTTGGCGACCTTCGCTTGTATGTTTTTCGATGATTGCATCAAAACTGGCTTTCATTGAAGCAAGGCACTGTTCGCTTGGAGAGCGGTATTCATAGAGCATGCTTACCTCTTGAGGAATTGAATTGACGGTCGTTCCACCTTCAATTCTTCCTACATTGAACGTAGTCTTTGCTTGCTTAGGAATTTCAACAGCAAACAAATCCCTTATGATATTGGAAATGGAATAGATTGCATTCTCTCTACCAAAATCGAGATAGGAGTGACCGCCTTGTGCCCTGACGGTTACCCGAAATCGATGAGAACCTACAGGGATGCTGGTACACTGGGAGAGATATCCGTCGAACGAATAGAAAGCTTTCATTCTGCTTCCATAGGTCTTAATGATTTCCTTACTTCCATCCAGATTACCCAGGCCTTCTTCACAAGAGTTGGCTACCACGATGATTCCTGTGGTAAACAACTTCTTATTCTTCAGAAAATACTTGGTCGCTATCAAAAGATTCACCAAATTGGCTGTATCATCCCCAATTCCAGGGGCAAAAATGGTGTTGCCTTCCACCCGAAGAGGGAGGTCTTGCATATCATCAAACACGATATCGGTATGAGCGGTGAATACAACCACATCCTCATGTGCATCACAGCCTATTTCACAGACAACATTTTTAGCCGCATCAATATAAGCTGTTGTTACACCTTGTTCTTTGAACCAATTCAAACAAAATGTTGCACGTTTGTCTTCTTTGTGTGAAGGAGCAGGAATTTTCCCAAGTTCTTTCAAGAGTTCTACGGCTTCCTGCCGAGACGAATCGATGTATGTCTGTATAGTTTTTGCGTCAATCATTGTTATTCTCCTATTTTGTTATTTCTGAATGATAGGAGAAATCACATTCTCCATGCCTGCAAGTCCTAACATGAGTAGCAACGTTCTTTGAGGGGCTTTGTAACACTCATATGGTATAAACCACTCGCTAACGGTATGCACACCACCCTCTTTACCGCCACGACCAATGGTAATTGCAGGAATCCCCAGACTGATGGGGATATTAGCATCGGTACTTGTTTCATCACGCAACTCTGGCTCGATACCTACCAACAATGCAGCTTCCCATGCAGCTTTTACAATTGGGCTATCGGGGCTTTGCACTCCAGCCGGGCGGTCCCCGATCTTCTCATACTCTGCATAGACCAAATCACTGCTTTCCCAACGAGCATTTTCTTCCTGTATTGCTTGTTCAACAAAGGTTTTCATCTGCGCAACAAGCTGGGCAAGTTCCTCAGGGCTATCAGAGCGGAAGTCCACCAAAATACTGGCTGATTCAGCAATCGTATTGACCGAGGTTCCTCCACTTACAATACCTACGTTGAACGTGGTCTTCGGCATCTTGGGAACCTGGATATCGGCAAGTTTGCTGATCGCCCTTCCCATAGCATGAATAGGATTCGGTAGTCCAAAATCTGCAAAACTATGGCCACCTCTTCCCTTGAAGGAAATTTTGAAACGGACACTTCCCGTACCGGTAAATACAATTCCACCGGGTACTGGGTTATCGATAGAAACAAACGCGTCAAGATTATGAGGATGGGAAAAGATGTATTTGACCCCTTTAAGATCACCAAGACCTTCTTCCCCTACGTTTGCACAAAAGATGAGGTCACCTTGTGGTCTCAACCCTGTCTCGATAAAAGCTCTAGCTACAGTAAATAGTTCAATGACTGAGCGTGTATCATCATTGATACCCGGGCAAATGTATTTTTCTCCATCACGTTTCACCGTGAGGTCAGTCCCTTCTGGAAATACCGTGTCGGTGTGGGCGGCGAGCATGATAGTTGGTCCATTACCTGTCCCCTTCAACATCCCCCGTGAACATTCAGTACTTCGTCGATATACACGTCTTGTAGACCAATTTCTTCGAATTTCCGTTTGGCATACTCGGCACGCTTTCCTTCGTCATTCGAAGGAGCTGGTATTATGCAAAGCTCCATGAGCTCCGCTAATGTTCTCTCGTCATCTTTTTCTAAATACTCAAGAGCCTTGAGGACACTCTTCTGTTCCAATAAAGTCTTCACGTGTATCGCTCCTTCTCCAGTGACCAAATGGGATACCCATATTTATGGACATATTTGAGACATGTTGGTATACTATCATAAAAAGATATCGCATACAAGAAGTTAGACTGAACAGATATTCTGTATAAGAGGAATGTATGGCAATAAAGATCGGCATTATTGGCTCGGAAAGCTCTTTAGACAAAATACGGGACATACAACCCTATCTACAGGATACCTGTGAACTCACTTTTATACCGATATCCGCAACTGAAGAAGTAGTTCGAATCTATCAGGAAAACAAAGCCTTATTTCACAGCATTGTTTTTGGAGGGTCATTAGGGATTCGAGAAGTC
>QJZS01000181.1 GCA_003247345.1 Spirochaetales bacterium | reverse complement strand
GGAATACCATAAATCAAAACACCACCAGCTTTGTGCAATGCTTCAAACATAACCACAGAATGGCCCTCACGGCGCAAATCAGCAGCAGCAGAAATACTGGCAGGACCGGACCCAACGACAGCAACCTTTTTACCGGTCTCTGCCTTGATGGTAGGATTCTTTTCCATTTTGTTTTCACGAGCATAATCAGCGACAAAGCGCTCGATACGACCGATGGATACAGACTGGTCAACATCTTTGTGCATCTTTCCTACAGTACAGAACTTCTGGCACTGGGCTTCCTGTGGGCATACACGACCACAGATGGAAGGAAGCAAGCTGCTCTCTTTGATGATCTCAACGGATTTTACATAGTTGCCTTTGGCAGCCTCTGCAACGAATGCAGGGATATCAATGGAAACAGGACAACCTTGGATACAAGGCTTGTTCTTGCACTGCAAGCAACGCATGGCCTCTACACGAACCTGGTTCTCAGTATACCCAAGTGCAACCTCTTGCATATTGGTTACACGAACTGAAGGATCCTGAGTAGGCATTTCCTGCAAGGGAATTTGGGTCCTATCTTTCGGAGTTAGCGTCTTATCTTTAAGCTGCTCGAATAAAGCATCTGCCTTTGCAGCGAGTTCTTCTTTGGTAGCGTGCATTATCTTATGCCTCCCCTTCTTCAATATTCAATCCAATATGACAGCGATGGTGCGCGTCAGCTTCCTTATCCTTGTAGGTTCCAAGACGAAGGAGCATGTTGTCCCAATCAACTTGGTGTCCATCAAATTCAGGACCGTCAACACAAACAAATTTGGTCTCTCCACCAACGGTAACACGGCAACCACCACACATTCCGGTTCCGTCAATCATGATGGTATTAAGGGAAACAATGGTATGAATGCCATAAGGCTTTGTGGTCAAAGCACCAAATTTCATCATGATCGGAGGTCCGATGACTACTACGCAATCGGGCTTGAACTCTTCACACAACTCTTTCAAAGGTACGGTAACCAACGCTTTTCTGCCATAGGAACCATCATCGGTAACCACAATCACTTCATCTGCGGTTGCACGCATCTCTTCTTCCATGATAATAAGGTCTTTGGTACGGGCACCCATGATTACTTTCACTTCGTTTCCGGCATTCTTCATACCCTGTACGATCGGAAATAGAGGAGCAACTCCGATTCCACCACCGACACAGACAACCTTACCAAATTTCTCGATATCAGTCGGCTTGCCCAAAGGACCCAACAAGTTTTCGATACTATCTCCGGCCTCAAGCATCGCCAAACGGTGTGTAGTCTCTCCCACTGCTTGGAAAATCAGGGTAATGGTACCCTTCTTGGGATCAGCATTTGCAATGGTCAATGGGATACGTTCACCGAAGTCCCCACCCATCTGTAATATGATGAACTGTCCAGGTTTGCGTGCCTCTGCAATTTCAGGAGCTTCAATCTCCATTCTAAACACTTCTGCAGACAACCGTTGTTTCGATAGAATCTTATTCATGTTTTCTCCTCAACATGGAATCGTGGCATAAGAGGCTTCACACCAACCCGACAGGAAGGGAAACCTAGTAACATCATATAAAATGTTAGGAAAATACCACAGATACTTTCTTAAAAATTTTGTAATCAGTATTCTTTTATCGAACAAGAATGTCAAGTACATCTTGCCCAACTTACGCATAGCTGGCACACTATGCGAAGGAGATATAACATGATTAAAAAAGCATCCGAAATGGTCAGTACAACAAAAGTAAAAATGCGCGAAGGAACCGGGCAAGTGATTGTGAAAGGCATCGCCGATGAAGGCAGTGTCAAACATTGCCGTCTGTTCTCCGAACTACGCCTTGAGAAAGGCTGCAGCATCGGCGAACATGATCATGTCAACGAGACTGAATATTACTGGATTACCGCAGGTAAAGGTATTGTTACCGAAGCTGACGGAGAGAAGGTAGTAGAAGCAGGTGATCTTGTCATCACCGGCGGCGGCGCAAGCCATGCTATCAGAAACGAAGAAGATGAAGCTCTCGTCTTCATGGCTCTGATCATCCTGGACTAACATATATACAGCCTGCAGTTCTCTGCAGGCTGTACTATTAGGGGTGGATTACTTTTTAGCTATATACCAAGTATTCCTACTTGATTTTCACTTCGATGGTCTTGGGTAACACTTCTTCCTTCTTTGGAAGGGTAATGGTAAGTACACCATCGGAGAACTCACCTTCAATTGCTGTCTCATCAATGTCCTCAGGAAGGCTGAACGAACGCTCGAACTTCTTGAAGAATCTCTCACGCACCAAACTCTTCTTCTCGCCAGCATCCTTGAGGGACTGCTTGTCGCTGCTGATCTTCAGCACATGCTTGTCTACGTTTACATGCACTTCTTCCTGCTTGTATCCAGCCAACTCGGCTTCGATTACATAAGACTTCTCATTTTCATAGATATCTACTGGAGGAATCTTACTGCGACTGGTACCCCAGTCTGCCCAGAGATCATTGAAGAAAGAATCAAAATCCGAAACGGGATTGTTGTGGTTGTAGGTTACGTAATATTTCATTGTTGACACCTCCGTGTGT
>QJZS01000010.1 GCA_003247345.1 Spirochaetales bacterium | reverse complement strand
GAATCAACCATGCTTGGAATGGATCTGGCACGTGCCCAATTGGCAAGAATTCAGTTCTAAAAATGTGATCAATCTTTTCTTTAGAACCTATTACCACGCCACCAATTATATCACTATGTCCACCAAGATATTTGGAGGCAGAGTGAACTACCAGATCAATCCCAAACTTAAGTGGATTCTGATAAAGAGGCGTAGCCCAGGTATTATCAACAATCGTGGTTATATTATGCACTTGAGCTAATGAAGCAAGCTTGCGTAAATCCTGTACACGTAAGAACAGGGTTCCTGGGCTTTCCAGATACAATATCTTCGTTTGCTTGGTTATTGCTCGTTCCACTTCCTCAATGTTTGTTGCATCAACGAAGGTTGATGTTATCCCAAACCTAGCCAAGTAGGTATTGCAAATATACTTTGCCCAAGAGTAGGCGTCATTGCTACAGATGATATGATCCCCAGCCTTGACTTGGGAAATTATGGAACTAGCGATTGCGGCAACTCCAGAGGAGAATAGTTTTGCACATTCTCCTCCTTCCAAAGATGCTATTCGATTTTCAACCTGCTCTACCGTAGGGTTGTTTCCTCGTGAATAAAGGTGAGTTTTTCGCTCGTCAGATAAAGCATTTCTCAGCTCTTGTACGTTCGGATAGGTGAATAGCGAGGTCTGGTACAGCGGGGCTGAAACGGGTCGTTCTACACTGAGAAACTCATACGTGTCATCAGTGACTATATTTCCGGGATACATCTTCTTGTTTCCTTATTATCCTCTGATAGGTTCGAATACTACATCGTCTTCAGCAAGCTCGATGCAGATTACTTGATCAACTTCATCGGCTTCCCTGGGAGGAAGTTTAATCAACCAGCTGCTGTCTCCCTCACATGTGACGCGTTCTTTGAGTGTCAATGACATACCATCTGATAATCTGTAACAACGTATGGGCTTGTTGGCAATGTTCAATAGGTAAGCTTGTTCCTTGTTTTCGAACACATGAAGGAATAATTTACCTTTTTTAGCAGTAAAATAGCCCCAATCGATATCATATGGATAAATTGGCAGTGTTTTTGTGCCATAGATGCTATCACCGTTTTTTTCCATAAATTTGCCGACTTCCTGCAATACTTCAACGCTTGCTTCAGGAACCTTGCCGCTTCCCATCGGGCCAATATTGAGAAGATAATTTCCACCACGGCTGACAATCTTTACCAATGACTTTAAGATTTGTTTTGCACTCTTCCAATGGGGATCAAAGGCATTGTATCCCCATGTGTTGTTGATGGTTGCAGGGACTTCAAAATCACCTGGGTAGGGCAGTGCTGGAAGGAAGTTGTCCCCGGTAGTCATATAATCACCAAGCCCATTTCCGATTCTTCCACTGATAATGCAGTTTGGTTGTAAACGCTTTACCAGATCCTTTATTGACTTGGATTGCTCGGTGGTCATATACATAGGGGTGTCCAGCCACAGCACATCAAGTTGACCATAGTTCGTAAGAATTTCTGTAATCTGAGGAAGGCATTTATTTTGAAGATACGCATCGAAATCCTTACCTTCAGGACCAAACCCGTCGCGGCATGCATCTGGATCATCCCAGTCTTGTGCCTGTGAGTAATACAGCCCAAAATGTAGACCTTCCTGTGTACACGCTTCTCGCAATTCTCGGACAAAATCACGCTTGCTAGGCGCAGCTTTCATACTCGTATAGTCGCTTACCTTTGAATCATAAAGTGCAAATCCTTCATGATGCTTGCTTGTTAACACGATATATTTCATTCCGGCTTGTTTTGCTAAGTGTGCTATTGCTTTGAGATCTAAATCTTTTGCCGTAAAGTCATTTGCAAGTTTCCGATAATCCTCTTTAGGTATATCCAAATCATGCATAATCCACTCTGCAATGTTTTCGGTACGTTTGCCTTTGTATTCGCCGGCAAGTAATGAATATAATCCATAATGAATGAACATGCCGAATTTTGCTTCTCTCCACCAGAGTTGTGGTGTATTCATTTTAGTAATCTCCCTGTTTAATTGGCTTTTGTTTCTTCTTTGTCTGCAAGGCTATTTAAAACTTCCATGTCATAGTGATAGATGTACTCATGCGCTGCTATCGCATATGAGAGTTGTCTCTGCTCGAGTGCTGATACGATATCAAGATGGTAGGGGATTGTTTTCACCCAAATCTCAGCGACATTTCCAAGGATATTTGTATAACTATCTAATGAGTCGACGAGTGAGAGCACCATCTGGGTTAGTGTAGGGCTCCCTGCACATTCAAGAAGCATCGTATGAAATTTGAGATCTGTTATATGAGAGAAAATTCCTTGTCTGGCCTGATCGTTCAATTCTTCGGCAATTTCTCTTAATTTGGCAATTTGTTGATCACTTGCATGTTTTACAGCTCTTCTGATTGCAAGTTGCTCGATAGAAATCTTGATTTCCAAGAGATCTTGGTAATCGACTCGCATAAGCTTGAGTTCTACTGAATCGGCTGTTACCTCCCGCTTGATAAAAGCCCCTTTGCCTACCATTCTGGTGATGATGCCGTTTTCTTCCAATTGGCAGAGGCCTTGCCGTACTGAATT
>QJZS01000057.1 GCA_003247345.1 Spirochaetales bacterium | reverse complement strand
GATTACCAGTGCAATACCAGGACCTTCCAACCCAGGAGGGATCTGAGACTTTTTCATTTTCTGTCGGATACCAGCCATTGCTATGATTGCAATGCACCAGCCGATGCCACTTCCAAGTCCGAAAAGAAAGGAAGTAAGGAAGGTGTATTCTCTGATGACCATAAACAAACTGACGCCGAGTATGGCACAGTTTACCGTGATTAAGGGTAGGAATATACCGAGTGACTGGTATAGCGGCTCACTGTATCGTTCGATGGTCATCTCGGTGAGTTGTACGAATGCGGCGATGACAATGATAAATACTATGAACCGTAGGTAATCTAAATCAAAGGGTTGGAGCAGGAAGTGATACACCAGCCAGTTAAGTGGAGTAGTAGTGGCCATTACGAATATGACCGCAGCTCCCAATCCTACGGAGGTTTTCAGTTCCTTGGAAACCGAAAGGAAGGAGCACATCCCCAGATAATTAGTCAAAAGAATGTTGCCGGTAAAAATGGAAGCAAAGAATACTGCAAAGGGCATTATTGAACTATTCATTTCTTAGCCTCCTTCATAAGGGTTTCACGGATAATCCAGATCAAAATGGCTAGTACGAAGAAGCCTCCAGGTGGCATGATCATGATCGCCCAATTTGTCCACCAGGAACCGAGTATCTTGATACCCCACAGACTTCCTGTGCCTAGTAATTCTCTGATAAAAGCTATGGCAAGCAGTACGTAGGTATATCCTAGTCCTGAGGCCAAGCCATCAATTAAGGAGAGCATTGGTTTATTCTGTAATGCAAAGGCTTCGATACGTCCCATTACGATACAGTTGGTTATAATCAAACCAACATACGGGCCAAGCTGTTTCCACATCTCAGGGTAATAGGCTTTCAGAACGATATCGACGATGATTACATATGTTGCGATGACCATGGTTTCCACCATCATACGAATGCGTGATGGAATATGTTTTCTGAGCAGGGAAATGGTCCAACTGGAGAGAGCTGTAGTAAACATGACTCCAAGTGTCATGACCATGGTGTTCTGCAATTTGTTTGTAACAGCCAACGTAGAGCAGATACCCAGTATTTGGACAAAGACTGGGTTGTTTTTCCCCAAGGGCTCAATAAAGGTTTTTTTAATCTGATTCTTTGCCATCTTACTTTCCTCCAATGATGCTCGGGGCGTCTTTGGCTACTTTATTTGCCAGGTTCCTGAAAAACTCTGAGGTACGAGAGGCTCCTGTTATGGCATCGATCTCATTGGTTCCAGAATTAGAACCTTCATCAACCAAGGTGAAAGGAGCTTGTTTCCCTGCAAATTGGGAGGTGAACCAGGGCTCTTCAATTCTGGCTCCAAGTCCGGGAGTTTCGTTCTGACTTACGATAGCCATACCACTGAAGGTTTTCATATCCTGTTCAAACCCAGCCATCACGCTGATCGTTCCCCATAATCCTGGACCTTGGGCAGGAATAACATATCGAGTACCAGTTTTGGTGGTTGCAATATAATACCCATTCTTTGCTTCTATACTGCTTTGGTACGCTTCTTCAATTCCAGCCGTTGTATTAACAAATTCAACACCACCAGCTTGCAAAACAGCACGTCTAGTAAAAGCTAGCTCATTACTGGTTGCTCGCTCTTGTGTAGCAAGATGAAGGCCAGCTGTAAGGAGAATACAGAACAGAGTTACCAAGAACATGAACAGGAGAGGATATATTCGCTGATGAAAGAATGATTCTTGTGCTTTCATGCTGCGCCTCCTTCTTTTACCTGTGCTTTTGCTTTCTTCTTAGCCTTTGCCCCTTTGAGTCCGATATCGAGAAGAGGAGCGAACATGTTGCAAAGAAGAATTGCAAAGGTAACCCCTTCAGTCCAAGTTGAAAAACTACGAATTAAAACAGTAAGAAGACCAAAGGTTGCACCGTAGATCCACTTACCTATGTCCGTCGATTGGGAGGCGGAAACGGGATCTGTAATCATGAAGAATGATGCAAATAGGAAGCTGCCACTGAGTAAAGCAATGACTGGATTTGAAATACTTCTTAATCCATTCTCGGTAGCGATTTGTAATCCACTTGCCCAGAAAATAGTCTGGAGGAGGAGAAATCCTCCAAGAGCTCCCAAAACGATTTTCCAGTTTGCGGCTTTTTTATATACGATATAAAGACCTCCAAGGAGGATAAGGAGGGCACAAGTTTCGCCAAAGCTTCCGCTGGTCAAACCAAAGAAGAGCTCCGCAAGTGCAGAATTATGAGTTACAAGGGGTGTGGCTGCAGATACACTATCTGCTTTGCTCAGCCATGAACCGAAACCTGCTGGGAACCAACCAAGGGTTGTTGCGTTTCCCGCAAACATACCGGTCATTGGGAAGCCGAAGCTAATGTAAACAAAGGCACGAGCCGTGATTGCAGGGTTGAAAATATTCTTTCCAAATCCACCAAAGATCATCTTTCCAAAGATGATACCAAATGCGATTCCCACCGCAGCTATCCAGAGCGGTATGGTAGGCGGAAGAGAAAGAGCGAAAAGTGTGCAAGATACGAATACTGATTCAGTAATCTTCATCCCATAGCGGCGCGACATGAGCCATTCACAGAGTAGGCCAACAGCTCCCACTACTGCGAGGACTGCCAGAAAGCGCCAACCGAAAAAATAAATTGCTACGAGGCACAGAGGTGCGAGCCCATAAAGGACCGTACGCATAGCTTGTTGTTTCTGAATTTTCACGGTGCATCCCCTTATTTCAATCAGTATAAGGCATAACTTGGTGAAAGTAAAAAACAAATAAAAGTTCTTGGAACGCCTAAACCTAAACATAAAAACATAAAAAATTTGTGAGTTGGGGATATTTCGTTAAAGGGATGTATCTAAGGCTTTTCGATTAACAGTAACAATGTAGATCTTAACTATTTTGTTAATAAAAAATTAACCTCCGGGAATCCCCAGAGGTTGTTGTTGGCTTGGATGATGATATTACTCTACAACGAATATAGGAGTAACTTCCGGCTGACCAAACTTCTTCGCAGAGCGCTTTGCAAAGAATCGTGTAACAAAATAGAGCATTACAACGCCTAATGGGAGAATAATAAACCATGGGATATGCACCATCATGAGAAGATATCCGATGATTGAAACTCCAGCTGCAGTAAATGCATAGGGAATTTGTGTTGTAACGTGGGCCATATGATCAGATCCTGCAAAGGTAGATGATACAATCGTGGTATCAGAAATTGGTGAACAATGATCACCAAATATGGAACCGGAAAGGACTGCTCCAATTGTTGCATATACCAGGGAATTAACTTCCATATTGGTAACGTGAAGCACTAAGGGCAATGCGATTGGTGTTATGATTGCCATAGTTCCCCAAGAAGTGCCGAGCCCGAAGGAGAGGAGCATGCAAACTAAGAATACAACTATTGGAAGGATGAGAGGAGCATTTTCTACTAGGGGTAATACCAACCCGACCGTATAATCTGCTGTTCCTACTGCATCACAAGCTGCTTTCAGAGCCCATGCAAATACCATTAGGAGAAATGCTACAAACATGGTTTTTGCACCTTGCATGAAGGTGTCCATCATCTCTTTGAAAGTCATAATTTTCCAAATGAGTCCAAAGAATATACAGATAATGGTCATAGCAAATGCACCCCAAAGGAGGGCGATTGCAGTGTCAGAATCTCCCAAAGCGGCTGCAAAGCTTTCAGCCTCTGTTGCTCCACCGGTGTACCACATACCAAACAATGCTGTACCGATGAGTGCTACTACTGGAACAATGAAGGTCCAAATTGAAAGATGTTTATCTTTTACTTCCCCAACTTCGGCTTCCACATTTCCAGCTGGAACTGCGTCATCTGCCAAGACCTTTCCGTCTATTCTAGCTCTCAATTCAGCTTTTTTCATGGAACCAAAATCGTATCCTGTCAAAGCAATAATAAATACCATTGCAATGGCAAACCAGCAATAGAACATATAAGGGATTGATCTCAACCAAAGCGTGTAGGCTGATACTCCTAATGAGCCAAAGGCTGTCAGTGCTATGGCAATAGTGTTTGTTTGAAACCCTGCCCAGTCTGAGATAGGTGCAAGCCCTGAAACTGGAGATGATGTTGAGTCGAGCAGATAGGAAAACTTTTCACGAGAGATTCGGTTTTTATCAGAAAGGCTCTTTGATGCGGTCCCAACGATTGCCGTGTTTGCATATTCGTTGAAAAATACCAAAATTCCTAATATTCCGATCAGAACCTGTGACTTTTTGCTGTTTTTGATTTTCTTTTCAAGTTTTTGTACGAGAGCTGTACCACCACCCAGTTTGTACATCAGTCCTATTGCGCCACCTACGACGAATAAGAAAAGAAAATACTCAGCTTGCCACTTATCAAGCAGTTGGTTTGAGGACCAGTCCCAAGTACTTGCGATCGCAACGAAAATATTCCCTTTTGCGACAAGGAGGCCTCCTACAAGTACTCCAAGAAAAAGGGAAGAAATTACTTCTTTTGTTATGAAACATAAAAGAAGTGCTACCAACGGTGGTAGCAACGAGAGCACACCATAATTCATACATACCTCCGGCTGGAGGGATGCGACGTTCAGTAGCCAACAATGCTGGCGCCGTATCTCTCTGTGATTTCGTAAAGTATAGAAGTAGACACTTTGTATATACAACAGAATACAAATGGGTTTTCAGGAAGTTTTTAGACAAATTTATCACTTTTTTACTATCCAAATTCTTAATAAAAAACTAGGTATTTACTGGAGTAATAAGAAATCTTTCTAAAGGTTTTTCGTGAAGCATTTGTTGCGACTATGCGTCTTCAGTAATAACCCCTACTTAAACTACCCATAAAAAAAAGAGGATGAAATATTGCAGTTGGAGAAGGGGTAGGAGGAAGTATGAATAATTTGAATTCAGTATTGTTGGAAGGGAATCTCGTAAAGGATCCAGAGCAAATAGAACTTGGAGAACATTCTAATGAGATGTCACGGTTTCCTATAGCGGTAAACAGATATTTTAGGAATGCCAAGTCAGAGGCAGTAGAGGAAGTAATGTTTATCAATATCCAAGCTTGGGGTTCTTTGGCAAAGAGTTGTGGTACCTACCTTCATAAAGGACAGGGAGTGAGGGTAGTGGGAAGACTGAAGCAAGAACGTTGGTCAGACAAAGACGGGGGTAAACGAGAACGTATCATCGTGATTGCAGAGCATGTTGAATTCAAAAAGGATCCTGCGATAAAGCAAAAGAATGCAGTACAACAAGAGCTGGAAGAATTGGATGAAGAGATTGCGTTTTAAATCAATATTGGGTAGGCATTGAGTGCCTACCTTTTTAGTTTCTAAAGAAAATGATAATCATGGTTCTAGAGCAATCTGCCTGTCAAATTAAATTCACCATTTAGCTGAGTCCAAGTTTCTGTCAGCCCCCCCCTTGATGTCATCAATGTTCAGGTTTGCAGGAGTTAGGTAAAATCCGGGGTTCCCTGATAGAAAAAGACGTACTTCTTGATTTTGAGCAGGGGCGGGGGTAGACTGTTTCCATTATGTGGATAACTGGTGGTGAATGGGGATTATTGTTGAGCCTGATCAGTCAGGGTGGCTTGATTGTCGTGTTTGCCATCATTCTTTTCAGGGTGCACTTGTTTCGAAAGATTGTCCTGCAATCGCATAAATCTTTCCTAGGCTATCTCTTGCTCATTACATTCTTTGGTGGCATGGGCATTTTGGGTACCTATACTGGAATCCCTGTTCAGGGAGCACTTGCAAATTCCCGTATTGTCGGGGTGTTCGTCGGAGGCCTTATAGGTGGGCCCTTGGTTGGAATTGCCTCTGCCTTGCTGGCAGGAATTCACCGATGGGCAGTTGACATTGGCGGATTCACCTCCCTTGCTTGCATGCTTTCCACCATCGTGGAAGGGTGCCTTGCTGCTGCTATGCATGGTTATTTCGTCAAGTCGAATCAGAAATGGCTTGTTGGCATGGTGGGTGGGGCTGTGGCAGAAATGTTGCAGATGATAATTATTCTTTTGGTGGCAAAACCTTATCCCCAGGCAGTGGATTTGGTGAAACTCATCGGAATTCCGATGATTGTAGGTAATGCCTTGGGCATCAGCATGTTCGTGGCCATCAGTGTGACCCTTTTGCGGGAAGAGGAAGAAATTGCTGCCCGGCAATCGCAGAAAGTCTTGGAAATCGTAGGGACCACCCTTCCATACTTCCGAAAAGGTTATACCGAGGAGCAAGCCTTGAAGACAGCTCAGGTCATCAAGAAGAAACTCTCGATTGCGGCAGTGGCCTTCACTGACCGTGAGAAGATCCTTGCCCATGTGGGGATTGGGGAAGACCACCATACCCCAGGCATGCCTATCCAGACTGAGATGACACGTATTGGCATACTGCAAGGAGAAGTGCAAGTAGCTTACTCAAAGGAGGACATTGGTTGTTCTCACCCTCATTGTCCCCTCAAGTCAGCGGTCATCGTGCCTTTACTCCGTGCAGACACCCCGATTGGGGCATTGAAGCTGTATCGTGAACGGGAGAATGCCATAAGCAAGGTTGATATCGAGGTTGCAAAAGGATTGGGAAGCCTGCTTTCCTTGCAAATCGAGTTGAGTCAGCTAGACAAACGCGAACAACTGCTGAGCAAGGCTCGTTTGCGTGCCCTGCAAAGCCAGATCAACCCCCACTTTCTATTCAACGCGATGAATACCATCTCCTCATTGATCAGTGAAGATCAGCAGAAGGCAAAAGATTTGTTGATGAACCTCAGCGACTATTACCGAAGCCGATTGCAGCTTGCCAAGGAGTTTATTACCTTGGAGGCGGAATTTGAGAACATCAACGCTTATATGGCTATCGAGCAGGCTCGCTTCGGAGACAAGATTTCGGTGCGCTATGAAATCCACGGCGATACGTCCTTCCTGATTCCCCCGCTTATTCTCCAGCCATTGGTGGAGAATGCCGTCAAGCATGGGCTTCAGAAAAGCATGTATCCTGGCAGTGTGGTCATTACTGTGGCGATTGAATCAGATGAAGCTTCTATTTGTATTGCTGACAATGGAGTGGGGATGGACGAGGCCTTGCTTGCCAATATTTTTGAACAGTCACATGGGCTGGACAATGTCCATCAGCGACTGATCAACCTATATGGCAACGAATATGGCTTGAAAATAGCATCAAAGGTCGGGGAGGGGACGAAGGTATGGCTGAGAATTCCATGCAATATCGAGTCCTGATAGCGGACGATGAAGCTCCTGCACGACGTGAACTGAAGCGACTGCTTTGTGTCGATTCTTCCCTTGAGGTAATAGCGGAAGCGGATAACGGCTTGGATGCATTCACTCAAGCAATGGCGTTGCGTCCTGACGTCGTGTTTCTCGATATCCAGATGCCGGCAATGACTGGAATCGAGACAGCAGAAAAGTTTCTTGCCAACCACTATTTCCCACTCATTGTCTTTGTCACAGCCTATGATACCTATGCAGTGAAAGCGTTTGAGCTGCACGCCATCGACTATATCCTCAAACCGGTGCACAAAGAGCGGTTGGACATGGTTTTGAAACGCATCCATGTGCAACTCAGCGATGCCTCCCCCCAAGTGGATCAGGAACGCCTTCTCCGGCTCCTTGATTTTCTGAAGGAGGATACTCAGCAAAATCCACCACGTCGTATTGCTCTCTACCAAGGGGATAAGATCATCCCTATTCGTATTGATGAGATCATATATGCAGAAGCATGCGGTCGTTCGTGCAAGGTAATGACGAAGGAAGGTTTCTATCCCACGGCCTATAGCATGCATGAATTGCAGGAAATACTGCCTGCATCAAACTTTTTCCTTTGCCATCGATCCTACCTTATAAATCTCGATGCCATCGAGTCTGTCGAGCTCTGGGTAAACTCAACATATCGCCTCAAGATGACCAATTGTGACACCTTGGTGCCTGTAAGCAGGAATTGCACTGTTGCATTGAAACAATTCTTGCATTTGAGCTGAGCACTGAACATTGCTTGATCCTGCCGTTCATGTATCAGATTTGACATTTCATGTAGATACCAGCACTCCTTTTCAAAAGTTCTGATACAGTGCTTCCGGATTCTACGCACTGGCTTTGGCCAAGTTGCGTACGAAATAAGGAGGAATTATGGTTAGTTTCTTGTTGTCAATGGTATTGCTGGTAGTGGGTTATTTCACCTATGGTGCAGTGGTCGAGCGAATATTCGGCATTGATCCCAATCGTACCACCCCGGCAGTCGCACTTGAAGATGGAGTCGATTACGTTCCCATGACTTGGGGAAAGATCTTTTTGATTCAGTTCTTGAACATTGCTGGATTAGGCCCTATCTTCGGTGCAGTCATGGGTGCATTGTTCGGACCTGCGGCATTTCTCTGGATTGTCTTTGGCACAATCTTTGCAGGTGGGGTGCATGACTATCTCTCAGGTATGATGAGCCTGCGCCACGATGGGAAAAGCATTCCTGAAGTCGTGGGTATGTATCTTGGCAATACCATGCGCCAGGTCATGAGAGCCTTCTCCGTCATTCTGCTCATTTTGGTCGGAACTGTATTCATGGCAGGTCCTGCAGGGTTGTTGGCTAACCTTGGGTTCTCCGGCATTTTTGCCAACAAATTTTTCTGGGTTGTGGTGATCCTTGCTTACTATTTCATTGCTACTGTGCTCCCGATTGACAAGATCATTGCACGATTCTATCCAGTATTTGGCGTTGTGCTCCTGATCATGGCTGTAGGAGTCGGCTTCATGTTGGTGGTAACCAAGGCTCCGATTCCCAATATTGCATTCGTCAACATGCATCCAACCAACATGCCGATTTGGCCGATTCTATTCATCACCATCGCTTGTGGTGCTATCAGTGGGTTCCATTCCACACAGTCCCCACTCATGGCCCGCTGTTTGAGCAACGAATCCTATGGACGCAAGGTATTCTATGGAGCTATGGTCGGGGAAGGTATGGTAGCTCTGGTATGGGCTGCAGCAGCAATGGCTTTTTTCCCGAACGGTATAGCTGGCTTGAACGACGTGCTGAACCAAGGCGGAGCGGGGTTGGTTGTAAACAAGATTTCCATGGGGTTGCTTGGTCCTATTGGTGGTGTATTGGCTATGTTGGGCGTAATTGCCTGCCCGATTACTTCCGGTGATACCGCTTTTCGTAGTACTCGCCTGATCTTGGGCGACATGTTTTCAATCGAACAGAAGGGTATCCGCAATCGCTTGATCCTTGCAATTCCCATTTTAGGAATCGGGTTTGCGTTGAACTTCATTGACTTCACCATCATCTGGAGATACTTTGCATGGTCGAACCAGACCTTGGCAACCATCGTCCTCTGGACTGGGGCAGTATACCTGCACCAGGAAAAGCGTTCGCATCTGATGGCAAGCGTTCCAGCAGCCTTCATGACTGCGGTCGTCACCACCTACATTTTGCAGGCCCCCGAAGGGTTGTCCCTTCCAACTTCCATTAGTTATCCCGTCGGTATTCTGGCTGCAGTTGTTGCAACCCTTGGGTTCGTATTGTACCTGAGAAAACAACCTGCCAAATTGGGCGTTGTCAGTCATTAGGCAATGCATCATGCGACACGGCACGGGGGTTTGCTCTGTGCCGTGCTGTAATTGATTCGTTGTTTTCTCTAGTTTATGTGACTACCTGTCTATACTGGAACAATGCTTGATGCATTGTTCCAGTTACATGCAGATGATGCTGAACAAAGGAAATCTCGTAAAGGATCCCGAGCAAATAGAACTTGGAGAAAATACCAACGAGATGTCACGGTTTCCTATAGCTGTAAACAGATAATTTAGGAATGCCAAATCAAAGCCAGTAGAAGAAGTAATGTTTATCAATATCCAAGTCTGGGGCTCTTTGGTAAACAGCTGTGGTGTACCTTTA
>QJZS01000083.1 GCA_003247345.1 Spirochaetales bacterium | reverse complement strand
ATATTCATGAGATATACCATTGCTTTTAGCAGAAAAATAGCGTATATATTTGATAGGTTTTGTATACGAGATACAGAATTCACACTAGGTTATACACCAAAGTGAGCTGCAACCAAGGAAGTAACACTATGAATGTCGGTTCAATGACTGGACAGGAGACCAAATCCACCATTATCGCCAATAAGCTTGAGGAAGAGATTCTCTCCAAGAAATATCAAGCTGGCGAAAACTTACCGAGTCAACATGAGTTGGCCTCACAATTCAATGCTTCGAGCAGAAGTGTTCGAGAAGCATTCAAGAATCTTGAAGCAAAAGGATTGATCAAGGTACGACAAGGCAAGAAAGCTATTGTACAGAGCAATAGCCTCGATCAGTTTGTGGAATCTCTTTCAGCGTCCATGATGAACAAGCAAGCACCGGACAAAAAGCTACTTACTGACTTGATGCAAGTAAGAACTACCATCGAGGTGTCGGCATCCAGAGAGCTTTCCCGTGATCCAAACCGAATGTTGATCGTCCGCTCTCTGGACAGAGCCTGCACCAAGATGGAGCATTTGCTGCCCAGCCTAGAGAACACAAAAGACCTGGAAACCATACAACAATTCAAATCCACGGAATTTGAGTTCCATGCAGCATTGATTAAATCGAATGACAACATCATTCTCAGCAGCATTTATGAGAACTTAGCTCCCCAACTCTACTCGGCACTCGACCGCTTACCAGAAACATTCAATGAACAGAAGAAAAAGGTAAATGAATACCGATATCTTGTTGAGGCGCTTGAAAATGGACAGACTGACCTGGCAGTTGCACTAACCTTGGTGAACCTGACTAATATCAAGGATAAATTCGAAACACTGGATCTGTAGAATCTATCCAATCTATCAGGCTGCCATGCATAACCATGGCAGCTTTTTTTCTTTCGAAAAGGAGAATTTTTCGGTACTTTGACATAAATGGCTATATGTGAAAAAATTAGAAAGAGGTATTTATGTATATAGCAATGATCAACATCCATGGGCTTGTTCGCAATGATAACATCGAAATGGGACGGGATGCTGATACCGGAGGTCAAACCCGGTATGTCGTCGACCTCGTCAAGGAACTCTCTACCCGTGAGAATATAGAGGTTGACTTGTTTACCCGTATCATCAAAGATTCCCGTACCGATGCCGATTACCGCAAGAGCATCGAACAGGTGGCCGAGAATGCGCGTATCGTCCGGCTCCCCTGCGGAGGAAACAAGTATCTGCGCAAAGAACTCCTCTGGCCTTACCTGGATGAATATGTCGACAATCTCATCTCCTACTTCAGAACCCAAAAGAAGACGCCTGATATCATTCACGCACACTATGCGGATGCTGGGTATGTAGCATCACAAATATCCGCTTACTTTCAGATACCTTACATTTTTACAGGCCACTCAATGGGCCGAACAAAATTGGAATATCTACAGAGCCAAGGTGTAAGTCAGGAAAAGCTGAGCCAGTATTACCATATTTATACGAGGATCAAACAAGAAGAAAATGCCATCAAGAATGCTTCGATGGTTATCACCAGTACGAATTTCGAAAAAGAAACCCTATACGAACCGTATGAATCGCGGGATCTTTCGAAGATGCAGGTCGTCCCGCCCGGACTCGACCTGGATACATTCTTCCCTTACTATCATTACGAAATCCAAGACCCTTCGATAACAGAAGAAATGAAACTTGCCCAATACACAATGGTCAAGGAGTTGCAACGATTCCTTACGAATCCGGACAAGCCGTTCATCCTCGCCCTCTGTCGTCCAGATGCCAGAAAGAACATCGACCTGCTCATTGAGATATACGGAAAAAGCAAAGAACTCCAAGCTGTTGCAAATCTTGTCATCGTCGCTGGAATCCGAGACGACATCACAACCATGGAAGAGGGAGAGAAGCAAGTTCTTACCGATATGCTCTTGCTGATGGACCGTTATGATTTGTACGGCAGAATGGCTATACCAAAACATCACAATCCACAGAGGGATGTACCCGAGATTTATCGGCTCGCTGCAATGAAACGAGGAATTTTCGTGAGTACTGCCGCACTTGAGAATTTTGGACTTACTTTCATAGAAGCCTCTGCTGTAGGACTTCCCTATGTCGGAACAAACAAAGGTGGTGTTTGTGATATTTTCGAGAACTGCGACAGTGGAGTGCTTGTGGATATCAACAATCTCAAGAAAGTCGAGAACACACTTTATTCCCTGCTGACTGATTCAGAGAAATGGCAACATCTCTCTGAAAACGGCGTCCAGCGAATCAGACAGGTATATAACTGGAAAGCCCATGTCGACACTTATCTCAAACATGTGGATAGTGTGTTGCACAACAAGACGAAGAGACCTGCGTTGGCAGAAAGAATGGGTTCGATAGAAAACTTATTGGTATGTGACATTGACAATACACTTACCGGAGATCGCGAAGCTGCAGACGAATTGGCAAAAATTTTAAAAGTACACAACAAACAGATTGGATTCGCCATTGCCACAGGCAGAAGCTATGAATCGGCAAAAGCAATTTTAAGTGAATACTCCTTCCCGGAGCCAGACATTCTCATTACGGCTGTGGGTAGTGAAATTTATTATGGAATAAAAGAAACCCCCGATAAAGGTTGGTCCAACTACATCAGAAGGCGGTGGAGAGCTGAATTGATCAAGAAAACCCTTGGAGAATTCTGGGAGCTGGAATTACAGAAAGAAGTAGGGACCCAACGCGAATACAAGATTAGCTACAATATCAGCAAGAAGTGCGAAGATATTCCTGACTTGATGCAACGTATTCAAGAAAAACTGGGAGAACTCAAGGGGAAACAGCACATGGTACTCAGCCACGACACCTATTTGGATATCCTTCCCTACCGTGCCAGCAAAGGGGATGCTGCCCATTATTTGGCATGGAAATGGGGTTTTGATGCAAGCAGGATCATAACCTGTGGAGATTCAGGCAATGACAGAGATATGTTTACAAGCCCTCTTCGTTCCATCATTGTTGCCAATCATGAGGAGTCGTTGAATAACATCCGAAAAAATAAAAGGATTTTCTTTGCAACGAAAAACCATGCGGCAGGGGTCCTTGAAGGGCTATACCATTTCAAGGTTTTATCTTGAAATCAAAAGGAAACCTCGAAAATCCTTCCATATTTCGGAAGGATTTTTTTCTGTACAAAGTGTGAAAGAAGCAACAATATCTTATGACGTAAGTTATTATACTTATACCTAAATACCTATTAGAACAATAACTAATGACATATTTAAATCTGCTGATATCCTAGTATTGCAAACAATTAGGTTTTATCTTATAGTATACGCAAGTGATAACTTTGAACGTATGACATCTTTCATACTTTCTACGTTATGCAACATAAGGAATAAGAATGGAGTATACAGCTCAAACAAAAACAGCAAGAATTGCAGCCGCTTTGGAAGAAATGATATTGGACCAACGTATCAAGAACGGTTCGTTTTTGCCCTCTCAACAAATACTCGCAAAGCAGTTCAATGCTTCAAGTCGCCCTATACGAGAAGCGCTGAAACTTTTGGAAGCAAAAGGCTTGATTGCAATTTCTCAAGGACGTCGCGCACAAGTTCGTAGCAACAGTCTCAGTCAATATGTGGAATCCATATCTGCAAGCATCGTAAACAGCAAGATTAATCCTGGAAAATTGATGCGCAATTTGATGCAGGTACGCATCACGGTCTCCACCAGTGCCGCCAGAGAGTTTACACGACTGGAAAACGGTAAAGAATATCTTTCACTTTTATGGAATTCCAGCAATAGGATGGAAGCAGCAATTCCCCAGATTATGAAAAAAGACGCTTCTGCTCTTCAGACCTTCTTGGAGGCTGAGTCCGCTTTCCAGCGCACTATGATCATTGCAAACGGAAATCAGATTCTTTCCACCATTTATGAAAATCTTTCCCCATTGCTCGACCAAGCAATGAAGAATATCAAGTTTACCCCAAATCAATTGGAAAAACGTTCGAAGAATTATACCTACTTGTGCGAAGCTCTTGAACATGGCCAAACCGATTTGGCAGTTGCACTGACGTTGGTAACCCTTACCAACCTGGAAAACAAAGTAATGGATCATTATCCCGATGAAGGTCATATGATTACCTCAGCCTAAATGCGATTGGCTTTGGCAAAAAACCTCCACTCACTGTGCTATAGTCGCGGTGGAGGATTTTTATGGATGAAGTAATACGGCTTGAACATGCAACCGTGCGTAGGCAAGGAAACGCAATTCTGGATGATGTCTCGCTCACTGTTCGTAAGAATGAACACGTGGCAATAATCGGGCCTAACGGAGCAGGTAAAAGCACCTTGGTCCAAGTCATCAGTGAAGAGATCCATCCTCTGTATCAAGAACAAACGAAAAGAATTCTCTTTGGTAAGGACCGGTGGCAGGTACTTGAATTACGCAAACACCTAGGAATCGTTTCCCAATCCATTCAATTCCTCTGCAATTCTTCCTACAAGGCGTGGGAAATTGCTATTTCCGGCTTCTTTAGTTCCATTGGCCTAGATTTTCATCATCACATCACAGAAGAGCAACTTTTAGTTGTCGAAGAAGTCATGACACGCTACGAAGTCTGGCATCTGAAGGACAAGCAGATGAATCGGCTCTCCAGCGGAGAAGCTCGCAGAGTGTTGCTCTGCAGGGCAAGCGTACACAATCCAGATGTAGTGCTTTTGGATGAGGCTGTATCCAATCTCGATTTCCCCAGTCGTCATCAATATAGAAACACCCTCCAAAAATTGAATGACGAAGGGAAAACCATCATTCTGGTAACCCATGAACTGAGTGAAATTATCCCGTCCATCAATAGAATTGTAGTCATGCAACAGGGAAAAATTGTTGCAGACGGAGAAAAATCAGAGATATTGCGAGAAAATATTTTGTCCCAAGTATATGGCACGAAAGTCTTTGTCGATGAACGGGAGGGATTGTTTACCGCTTGGTGTTAACGCATTTTTTACACGAACTGGGCTATGTGTAGTATAGTTAGGGTAAGAACAATACAAGAGAGGTCTACACATGAAGCGTTGTTCAATCATCATTCACAGCGTAAGCGGCAACTGCTACATCATCGGATCCTACTTGCAGGAATTGATGGCTGCAAGAAACGTCGATGCTCGCCTCTACCGGGTTGACGACCCTGATTTGCATATCTGGGCAAATACCCAAGAGACAACCAATGACTACTACGAGGACATTCTTGAACTCCCGATCGTTGGTACCTCCACCCTCCTCAAGAGTGATATGATCATCCTGGGTAGTCCGACACGGTTTGGAAACATCTCAGCCGAGATGAAAACCTTTTTGGATACCACTCTTCCTTTGAGTAAGGATAAATCTTTGGAAACAAAATTTTTCGCAAGTTTCACTAGTTGCTCCAATTCAACGTGCGAAGGAGCCAATACCTTAGCAGCCTTGATCTATTGGGCTCAATCGATGGGTATGTTGCATATTCCGTTCGGAGTTCATGATGAACTTGATTTTTGCGATCAACCGGTTTCCGGACTTGTACATCTGGCAGGTAAAGACGGAGCCATCCGTCCAAGTGATCGTCTGGGCAAGGAAATGGAAATTTATGCAGATACTCTGAGTGCCTATATTCAGGAATAAAAAGCAAACAGCAAGAAAGAAAGAGACTATTGTGTATAAAACATCACGCAATAGTCTCTTTTTATAGGTAAAACAATTTCATTTCAAATCAATGCTACGTATGCTTAAAAATTCAATTCTTATGCTTATTTTTCTCAAACGTATAGATTTTCTTTATTTGTATACAATTATTTTTAGTATTTCTAAATATCTAAAATTTACTAACTTATTATTATATTAATAATAATAATTTCTTATAATTAAAGATAATTTATTATCTAAAATATTTATTGTAAATTGGATACAGGTATGCAAGAATACAATCACTGCAGTAAAGACCATAAAATAATCTTTTTGGAGGATTGTATGAAGAAACTTACTCTAGCTTTGCTAGTCGCACTGATATTGCTCTCTCCGGTATTTGCCCAAGGGGGAGAAGAGAAAACCACAAAGGTAAAGTCCTATACTGTGAACGTAGCCTCTGCATTTGCACCTGAAGGTCCGATTCATGATGTTATCGTCAATTTCAAGAACCAAGTCGAATCAGAGAGTAATGACAGAATCAAAGTTGTCATCCATTCAAGTGGCTCTCTTGGCGGAGAAAGGGAAATTGTAGAAGGACTTTCTGCCGGTACCATCGAAATGGGAGCTCAAGGCATCATGGACCTGACCTTGTATGCTCCTGAGTACACAGTATTTGAAGAACCCTTTGTAATCCGGGATCTTGATCATTTGAACAAGTTCTGGAACACAATCGGAGTCGACCTGAATAATAAAGCAAGTGAGAAAACCAATATCATTACCGCAGGGTACATGATCAGGGGAGCCCGCATGATTACAGCGAACACCCCGATTGTCTCACCTGAGGATTTCAAAGGACTTAAGTTCAGACTTCCTTCCCTTCCGGTTCGCATCAAAGTCTTCGAGGCTATGGGAGCTATCCCTACGGTTGTGGATTTCCCAGAAGTATATATGGCGCTGAAAACCGGTACCGTAGATGCTCAGGAAAATCCTCCTGAAACCATCTACAGCTACAAATATTATGAAGCTCAAAAGTATTTGATCCGCTCCAGTCACGTATATTCCACTGCACGCTATCAGATTTCACAGAAGTGGTTTGAAAATCTATCACAGGAAGACCAGGATTTGATCCTCAAGGCTTGGAAAGATGCATCAGCGAAGGTACGTTCAGAAGTTCCTGATCCAGATGCTGTATACATCGAAAAACTCAAAGCAGCAGGCATGCAAGTCATCGAGCCCAATATGGAAGAGTTCCGCACCCTTGCAGAACCCGTAATGGCCGAATTTGATGATTCAATGTGGTTGCCTGGACTCCGTCAGGAAATCATGGCTCTGTAAACGCTACAACATGATTACTGATAGACATATGCACAGTTGTGCATATGTCTTACTTTATGGGGACACTATGTTAAAAAAACTTGAAAAAACTCTCGAAATGCTCGGAGCTGCTATGATCGCAATGCTGTTTGCTACGGTCATTATCCAGGTAGCTGCCAGGGTGATATTTTCCATCCCTGCTACATGGACGGTCGAGGTCGGACGTGCATTCTTCCTCGCCATCGTATTCCTCCTAGCTCCAGTCGTCTTACTGAACAATAGTTTGATGATGATCAATTCATTGCATGATTTAACCAAAGGAAAAGCAAGGTTTGCTCTTGATTTCATCAATGATCTCTTCATTGATTTTATCCTCGTGACTCTTTCGCTGGGAAGTTATGAAAGGACGCTGGAAACCTGGAATGTGGAAATCCCAACTGTCGAATGGATGAAATCAGGATATCTCTATCTTGTTATGTTGATCGGAACGCTGTTGATGTTGGCTTTCTCCCTCTATAACACTTTTTCACGATTGAAAAAAGGACTGTAACCATGCTTTATATAATTCTTACTTTAGGCTTGATCATACTTCTGGCAATGGGAATTCCAGTTGGCTTCTCCCTGTTGCTGACAGGAGCAATCGGGTACCTCATCAACATCGGGGATATCGGAGCTTGGATGGAAATGACCATCCTCCCCATGAAGATGTCATATAGCCTGCAGAACTTCCTCCTTATATCTATTCCACTTTTCATCCTCGCTGCAAAGTTGATGAATGGTTCCAGCATTACCAAAAAGCTCTTTGGCTTTGCAAATGTCTGTGTGGGATGGCTCCCTGGAGGCCTAGGTCATGCGAACATATTCGCAAGTCTATTGTTCGCCGGAATGTCGGGAACAGCTACCTCCGATGCAGCAGGTCTCGGTCAAGTTGAGATTGAAGCCATGAAACAGAACGGATACGATGCGGATTTCAGCGCCGCGGTAACAGCTGCATCAACTACCATTGGCCCAATTTTTCCTCCAAGTGTCCCCATGGTGATGTATTCCACAATCAGCGGTGTTTCGGTTGGAAAGTTATTCCTCGGGGGGATTGTTCCGGGAGTGCTGCTTACAATTGTTCTCATGGCAATGGTCTTCTTCTACGCAAAAAAGAAAAACTATCCTCAAGAATCGTTCCCTACATTCAAACGTTTTCTCAGCAGTTTCAAATCTGCAATCTTTCCTATTCTTACCCCGATCATTCTTCTGTCCGGAATATGGAGCGGAATGTTTACGGCCACCGAAGCAGCGGCAATCGCAGCACTCTACGCACTGTTGGTGAGTGTATTCATTTTCAAGGAGATGACTGGGAAACTTCTTCTCCAAATACTGAAGGAAACAGCTCGCGACACGGCATCCATCGGGCTCGTTGTTGCCTCAGCTGCATTTTATGGTTGGGTACTTGCACGCTCTGGCCTTACCGTTGCCTTTGCCGATTGGATTCTTGGTCTTACTTCAAATAGAATCGTATTCATGCTTTTGGTTAATTTGTTCTTTTTAGTCATTGGTTGTTTCCTTGAATCAATAGCTGCAATTACTATCTTTGGACCGGTTATGCTTGCTCCTGCGATTCAACTGGGTATCGACCCATTATTCTTCGGAGTTATCATGGTATTCAATCTCATGATTGGATTGGTTACACCACCGTTTGGGATTGTGCTCTTTATAACTGCCGATCAAGCAAAGATAAGTTTTCACAAGATGGTCAAAGCAACGCTTCCTTTCCTGATTCCTCTCTTGGTAATGTTGCTCTTGATGTCGGTAGTTCCAACAATTGTTACCGGATTACCAAATCTTCTTATGTGATGCTATAATGCAAACCTGATCTCACAAACTCCCTGAGGCAAGAAGGTTTGCATGCACAATATGTTGAAAATTCCGAAAAACTATGAGAAATACCCGTACGAACCTACCAGATTCTACGTACAAAGGATTTTAGAATATAATATTGTGACGCTTAACCTTCTCCCCGGGCAATTGGTAAGCGCGAATGAATTGTCACAGGAATTGAATATCAGCAGGACTCCAATACATGATGCATTCATCGAATTATCAAAGAAGTCTCTTACGACAATCATTCCACAAGTCGGTACTAAGATTGCCCTCATCAATATAGAAAAGGCAAAAGCGGTGAGCTTCCTCCGGCATTCGGCAGAAATGAAAATGCTGGAGAAAGCGTGCAGCTCAATTACCGACCAAGAAATCTCTCTACTACGAAGATACATTGAACTACAAGAATTTGCTGCCCAGGAGAAGGATTACCTAAAATTCCTTGATCATGACGATGCTTTCCACACTCTCTTGATGAAAAAAGCCGATCTTCTAGAAGTAAAAGTATTGCTTGATCCCTACATGCCGATTTTCAATAGAGTACGTATGATGTTTTACAAGTATCTTGCTGTTCCCAGTACGATTGAAGAACACAAAGCTCTTCTTGGTTTTATAGAAACAAAAAACCTCGATGGGGCAATCGAGGAATTGAACAAACACCTTCTATCTGATGTAAGCAGAGATCTGGGAATCCTCAAAGAGAGATTACCAGAATACTTTGAAACGGATGGACAACGGCTATATTGATATATCAGGAAGGCCCTACTCCTTGGATAACATAAACCGTAGTCTGTTCAGCCAACGTTCAAGCATTCCCTTCCCGAACCGTGCTTTATAGTCGTAGGTAGCACTTTCAATACTGACCTCCTGACTACCACTCATATGCTTCAAGTTGTCCCAATGACGAACAATCCACATATACAGATCTGCTTCCGTATTGCCGGGAAAGGATAAAAGCAACTTGGATCTTCTCACTTCTTCGACGATCGGGAAATATACCCGGTCATACCAGGAACGAGAGGCAATGCCGAAACTGATCTCTTCTTTCTTTCCTTCGTTCAAGTAATATTTGTGCACCAAAATATGGTTCACCATTTCAGGATAGGATCCAGGAGAGGTAAAAATGATTTCATCCATAGGAATCAAATCGGGTTTATATTGGACTATGAACATTTCACGTTCATAATCTATGACACGCTTACGGAGCATTTTCATCGTCATTCCAGGTTCCAGAGGAATCTGGCTATCCAACTCAACTACTTCTGCATCTATAAATTCCACCCCTTGGGTCTTTGCAACCGATACACGATGGTTCCCATCCCTTACAAAATACCATTTACCAAGTTTATACACAGAAATGGGAGGCAGGATTACAAACTCCTTGGTGGCTCGGTCAATACTCCGCCAACGGGAGCGAAGAAGTTCCTTCTTGGGATAAAAAGCTCCGGAGAAATCCTGATACCGTCCCTCGCTACCTATAATCTGACTGATCGGAATGGTTTTCATCCCAAGGTAGGTTTCATTTTTTGGCTTCAACAGCTCGGTAACTGCATATAAACTCAACAAGTCCGAATTTCTCCAAGCTAGACTGCTTAGCAAAGATTGCAATCTTCCCCGTGAACGTGCTTTCTCAAAATCTTCATTTGTCTGGGAAAACAGATCAATGTTCATTGCTGCCATTTTTCCTTTCCCTCCCTATTTTCGGATCTTCCAAAATATAACTTTGGTAAATGTTTATGACCTTTGTGCGCTTGTAGACATGATGCCGATTCGCATTCAGATCCGTAAGATGAATATGTCCATGCAGTAGATATTTTGGTTTGAACCATTGCATGAAAGTCAAAAAGGTGGAAAAACCCTGATGACAAGCATCGGTATCATCCCCCAACCCTAGGGGGGCGGCATGAGTAACCAAGATATCAACCCAACGTCCCCGGAAAATTCTGTTGAACAGAAGCTTTGGGAACATCTTCAGCATCCTAAAATACATTTCACGTTCTGTAAACTGATGCCTGCCTCTGTTATAGCGCATGGAGCCGCCTAGCCCTGCAACTATGAGATTATGTCTTTTATTGTAGAGCACTTTCCCATCCACAAAATCTCCTCCAAATGCTGGGAGGGTTTGTATCACGCCATCTTTATAACCAAACTGACCCATCAATGCGGAATTTCCATAAAATTGATTCAAGTATTCAAGGTTATGATTCCCGAAAACAAAGAAGAGCGGTTTGTTGAGACAGGATAGTATGAATTCATAGTATTTGAGCGGGAGGTCTCCTGCTGCAATGACAACATCAATATCTGCATAACGGGAGGCAATATTTTTCGAGTATACCAATGGGTCGGATTTGTCAGCTATGCATAATATTTTCATATTCTTCCCATTTCCTATTCATTGATGAATCGTAATAGATCGCCCTTACAATCTGGATATTGATCAAGCAACGAAGCATCAGCTTGTTGATATTCACATGCTTCAAACGGAGGACTCATGGAAGTCGCATACAAGGCCCATCCAGAGACAGAGGTCAATCTGGTGCCTTGATAACAACCTCCCCGAACTATGCTGACAGCTTTTTTCTGTTCACTAGCCTTGCCGAGTATCTCAAGCGTATGTGAACCATCAGGATACAGAACCAATTGTTCTGCTTCCTCTCCTTCCAAATAGTACCAAACCTCATCACAGGATAGTTTATGCAATGAAGAAAAGCTCTCGTTGGTAATCAAATAGTAAATGACACTGCCAAGGACTCGATCATGGTCCTTGAAGGAGTGGATTCTACGATAGTAGCCTCCCTCTCCTTCAAGCTTTTCCAATCCCAAGCTCTCGATCAATGCCTTCTCTGTCATACGGGCCAAGCCTTGGTTACACTCCTCACCAAGGAAGTAAAAGCTTCCTTAACCTGATTACTGGTTTCCATTACCTCGGCATGATTCAGTGGTTGATCAAGAATCCCTGCTGCCATATTGGTGATGCAGCTGATACCCAGAACTTTCATCCGCATATGACTTGCTGCAATCGATTCAGGAACCGTCGACATTCCCACAGCATCAGCGCCAAGCACCCTAGCAGCTCTGATCTCAGCTGGTGTTTCATAGGCAGGACCTGCAAAGAACATGTATGTGCCTTCTTGCAGTGTTAATCCCAAGCTTCCTGAAACCTCTCTTGCAAGTGCACACAAGCCCTTATCATAGGCACTGGTCATATCGAAGAAACGTTCGCCAAGGCTATCATAGTTGGGCCCACGCATCGGGGTCTCTGCAATCAATTTGATGTGGTCTGTGATCAACATCAAATCCCCGGGTTTGAAGGACTCGTTTACCCCTCCGGCTGCATTGGTAACCAATAATTGATTGATACCCATCGCATGCATCACCTGGATGGGAAATACCACCTGATCCATCCCATATCCTTCATAGAAGTGGAAACGGCCTTGCATACACATGACACGTTTTCCTTCCAATATTCCTACCACCAAACGGCCTTTATGTCCGAATACCGTGGAAACCGGAAAATGAGGAATATCCTTATAGGAGATTGCTACAGCATCTTCCAGCTCATCGGCAAGACCGCCAAGACCACTGCCGAGGACCATGCCGATCGAGATAGGTTCGCTCCCGACGCGGGAGGTGATATACATTGCAGCTTCCTGCATACAGTCGATAAGTTTTTCCATAGTTTACTCCAAATTTTACTTAGAAAGGTTCTCCACTTGCCTTAGGTGCTGCGGACTTCTTCGAGAACAACACCAAAGCTATCAAGGTAGCCACGTAAGGGAAGACCTTGAAAAATACCGGGGGTACAACCTGCAATGAAGGGATTACCTGACTCACGTTTGCAATCGTTGTTGCAATACCGAAGAAGAAGGTAGCACCAAGGATACCAAGGGGTTTCCATTGGCCGAATATCAAAGCAGCGATGGACAAGAAGCCAAGTCCGGCAACCGTTCCATTAAACTCACCCGAGTAGGTAACCAAGATAACGGATCCACCCAAACCTGCCAAGGCACCACTCATGACAACACCGAAATAGCGCATAAGATGTACACTTACACCGGCCGATGCTACTGCAGACGGATGCTCACCGCAAGCACGGAGACGTAAGCCAAAGCTTGTCTTATACAACAAAACCCAAGAAAGGCCCCATATGATCAAACACAGCCATGTCGTCCAATAGGACTGGCTGAAAAACAAGGGACCAATAACAGGAATCTTTGAAAGTACAGGTATGTTTTTACGAACGATACCCATGAGGATTCGGACGTTGCCGCTACCGCTGATGGTTCGGGCAAGGTAGACAGTCAAAGCTGCAGCGAGCATGTTGATTGCAGTACCACTGATGACCTGGTCGGCTTTCAGATTGATGGAAGCAAAAGCATGGAGCAAGCTAAAAATTGCACCCGCTAACACTCCTACCAACAACCCGACAGGAAGTGCATTGACCCCCAAGGCATCCTGGGTAAGTTTGATTGTAATGGCACTTGCAAAATAGCCGACCAACATCAATCCTTCCAAACCAAGGTTGGTAACACCACTGCGTTCACTGTATAAACCACCCAAGGCAGTAACCAACAGAGGAATCGTATACGCTATTGCATAAGGGAAAATGCTTACTAATGTATCCCACATATCAGTTGCCCTCCTTCTTGGTTTTCGGCTCTATTGCAGGCTTTTGTTCAGAATTTCTTTTTTCGTCTCGCCTCTTGAAGATTACGTCCCAAAATCGTTTGAACAATACGCTGGTAGCGGTAAAGTAGATGATAACAGCGATGATGGTATCAGCAATTTGCGGGGGGACGTCAGTCATGGCATTCATGAAGCCCTTTCCTGATTGCAGAACCCCGAAAAACAGGGAGCTGAACAAGACACCGATTGGATTACTGGCACCCAGAAGCGCTACAGCAATACCATCAAAACCTTGGGAAGGCATGACGCCGATCTGCATATTCCTTGAGTATCCAGTATAGAAGGAAAGACCGGCAAGTCCTGCAAGCCCTCCTGCTATCATCATGGAAATGATTACATTCCGGTTTACCTTGATCCCTGCATATTCGGCACAATATCGGTTCGCACCTACTGCCTTAAGGCCAAAACCCAACGTAGTTTTATCCAGAATCAGTTTAATCACAATCACCGAAATTATTGCAATGAAGAAACCCAAATTCATGTAGGAACCATTGAACAGGGACGTCAACCAATCAGTTCTCAAAGACTGGGAGAGTGCAATACT
>QJZS01000085.1 GCA_003247345.1 Spirochaetales bacterium | reverse complement strand
CCTTTAATGATGATTATAAAAATCTCTTGAGTGCCACTGGAAGTCTTTGTGCTTCCGATGTTGCTGCACTCGCAGGGATTGATCTTGCCGATACCGCATTCTGGGAAGATGCCATGAAGGTGATTGCTTCCTATGCTGAGGAATTTGAACATGCAGTTTCGCATTGAGAAACTTATCCAAGGTGGAGCAGGCCTCGCAACTGATTCACAGGGCAAACGTGTGCTCATTGAGGGGGCATTGCCTTCTGAATTGGTGGAAGTCTCTATCGTAGAGGAAAAGCCCGGTTTTAACCGAGGGCAAGTGGATGCCATCCTAGAGGCTAGCAGCGATAGAGTAGAGCCAGCCTGCCCCTATTGGGGTATTTGTGGGGGCTGTGATTTTCAATATGCTTCAGAAGAAAGCCAGGGAAGACTCAAGCAATCCATTATTTTGGATAACCTGACTAGGTTGGGTAATGTTGATATTTCCCAAGTCCAAATTGACGAAACTTGCTGCAGCCCCGGCTGGGGGTATCGGAATCGTGTTCGGTTCCACGTGGATATCGCAAAGCGATCTGTTGGATTCTTAGGCAGAAAAAGTAACACGCTCATTTCCATTGGGCATTGTCCTATTCTCAATGATAAGCTCAATAACCTGCTTGCTCAGCCAGAACCTGTAATCGCAGCAGCCAGGTTGTTGATGTTCAGTAACCGAACAGGCAAGGGTGGCTTTGTTGAAGTTCCCGCTTTCGCCGGTGACACAGAAGTTTCCCTCTTAGGGAAGGTAGTTCAACATACTGTTGGCGGCCATACTTTTTTTGTTTCAAGCGATGTGTTTTTTCAATCGAATGAGAAATTGGTTGCCCCCTTGGGAGAGTATGTGAAAGAGCATGCAATCGGGGATAGGGTAATGGACCTATACAGTGGTATAGGCACCTTTAGTATGTTCTTGCAGGCCGGGGGGAGGCATCTTGTCGCGGTTGAGAGGCAGAAACAGTGCCTTGGACTTGCCAAGCAACATCTTAAGGGTATCGAATTCTACACCGAAGCCGTGGAAAATTGGGCGAAAGGAAGGATGCAGGCGGTTGATACTGTGGTGGTAGATCCTCCTCGTACCGGTCTCGATGCCTCTTTGCCAGCCTTGATTGCGTCCTGGAACAGTAAACGTATCATATATGTCTCGTGCAACAGTGTAACTCTTGGACGAGACTTGCAACGATTTGCTTTAGAGGGCTACACTCTAAAGCAAGTAAAGGTATTCGACCTCTATCCCCAAACGTTTCATCATGAGGTTGTTGCTATTCTTGACCGTTAGGGAGAATTGACCATGAAAGACGGATTTGTCAAATGTGCCGTTGCCTCAGCTTCCGTTCGTGTTGCTGATTGTTCATATAATGCTGCTTCAATCATTTCTTTGATTGAAAAGGCAAATGCAGAGGGTGTACGCCTGCTGGTTCTCCCGGAATTGGTTACCACCGCTTACACCTGTGCAGATTTGTTTTTGCAAAGATCTTTGCAGGATGGTGCCGTACAGGCAATTGCCCAGGTAGTTGAAGCCAGCCTCAAAAGTGATTTGGTCATCGTATTTGGGTCACTTGTTCCTGTGCAAGGTCGATTATACAACTGTGCTGTGGTAGTGCAGAGCGGAAAAATACTTGGACTTGTACCAAAGCAACACCTCCCCAATTACTTGGAATTCTATGAAGAGCGATGGTTCAAAGTACCGCATGAAGGAAATTTTGAAGTTGAGTTGTTGGATCAAACCACATGGTTTGGAACTCGACTGTTGTTTGCCTGTGCAAATCTTCCTGACTTGGTGATCGGGTGTGAAGTTTGTGAAGACCTCTGGGTCCCACGCTCTCCCAGTACTGATCATGCTGTGCATGGTGCTACTGTCATCGTAAACTGCTCGGCAAGCGATGAGCTGGTAGGGAAGGAAGAATACCGTAGGGCGCTTGTCTCAACCCAGAGCGGTCGTCTGATCTGCGCCTATCTCTACTGTGCGGCAGGAGAAGGGGAATCCACTACTGATTTGGTTTTTTCTCCCCATAATTTGATTTATGAAGATTCTCATAAATTGGCGGAGGAAATCGGTAAAACCGATAGCCTATTGATTACTGAAATTGATGTGCAAAAGCTTGCTTTGGAGCGTATTCGCCGACAAAGCTTCGGCCTCGGCGATCAAGAGTACGTACGTATTCCGTTCTCCTTGGAGCTGAAAGAGACAGAGCTGACACGAGTCTTTGATCGAGCTCCTTTCGTACCTGATGATGAAGATAATCGTGCAAAACGATGTGAAAAGATATTAACATTGCAATCCTTGGGTTTGAAGAAGCGATTGGAGCATACTCACTGCAAGACGGTGGTAGTAGGCCTATCGGGAGGGTTGGATTCTACATTAGCTCTCTTGGTATGTGTCAGAGCGTTTGACGCACTGCAACTTCCGCGTACCGGTATTATAGCTGTCACCATGCCGGGATTTGGAACCACCAAACGTACAAAAGGAAATGCTACGAAGCTTGCAAAGGCTTTGGGTGTAGAGTTGAAAACAATTTCGATTGCCAAAGCTGTTGGACAACATTTTAAAGATATAGAGCACGATAGCAGTGTTACCGATGTCACGTATGAGAACAGCCAAGCTCGTGAACGTACCCAGATTTTGATGGATCTTGCCAATAAATACCAAGGTCTTGTCATTGGAACAGGAGATCTCTCTGAACTTGCACTCGGCTGGGCTACCTATAATGGGGACCATATGTCGATGTATGCGGTCAATACCTCAGTGCCTAAGACGCTGGTCCGTCACTTGGTAACCTATATTGCCTATATCAGTGAATTGCAAGTTAAGAAAATCCTTCTTGATGTTGTTGCTACCCCTGTAAGTCCCGAGTTGCTTCCTGCAACTGAGATGGGAACGATAAGTCAGGTTACCGAAGATTTGGTTGGACCGTATGAATTACATGATTTCTTCCTCTATCAGGTAGTGCGATTCGGCTATAGTCCTTCCAAAGTATATCGTTTGGCCAAGCGCTCGTTCGACGGGGTTTATGAACCAGCTTTCATCCTGAAGTGGCTAAAGACCTTCTATCGTAGGTTCTTCAGTCAGCAATTCAAGCGTTCCTGTATTCCAGACGGACCAAAAATCGGTTCTGTTTCTCTCTCTCCACGAGGGGATTGGAGGATGAGCAGTGATTCCTCCGTAACCTTATGGCAACAGGAATTGGAAACACTAGAAATTTAATATAAGAATTATTTAGAAAAATTATCTCAGTTTTGTAGCTTTTTAGCACTGGTACTGTTATAGAAGTGAGGAGTCATTGATTTACATGCGAAGAAAATTACTTACTACAATGATAGTACTAGGAATATTGGTTTCTTCCTCCGTTGGAGCAAGAAGCTTGGTAAATATGAGTCTAGGTTTTGGTGCTGCATATTCTCCTTTGGAGGATGTCGACTATTCAGTAGGTATGCAGAATTCCGAGAATTGGATGTTTGGAGGGGAACTCAGTGCCCGGTTTGCTTTCCTACAAGCCCAGGCCATGGCCTTTCCTGTTGTTTGCTCAGATGATGAGCAAGGGGTTTTACTTCTTGGGATGGGTGCTGTAAGTGTTCCGATGATTGGTTCTGCCCTTGCATTGGAACTAGGAGCCGGTGCAAGTGTGATTTATATGCCAACCTCCTCTGCTAGTAGCAAGGCATATTACGAATTAGCTGATGGGACAACTGTAGAAGCCGATCAAAATAGCCTAGCTGATGCGATGCTGGAAAGTCCCGTGTATTTACAAGTCGGGTTAGGGTCGGAACTTGGACCGATTGGGTTCAAGGTACGATATCTTATGCAAAGTAGTGCAACCTTAGGCTCAGTGCTTACAAATAACGACTGGTGGGGTGTTTTTGGTATTGAAAAGGCCTCCCTTTCACTTGCGTTAGCACTGAAAATGTTCTAAATTGGAAGCACATTGGATGACATGTCATAAGTTTTGGCATAAAGGGGTTACATTATGAAAAAGCGATTCTTAATTTCTCTGCTAGTAGTATGCGTGATATTACCTGCAACTTTGAGTGCAGCCATTGTCGATTTGAGCTTAGGCGCAACTGCTCAGTATAATCAGAATCTTGGCGACATCAAATCAGAAATTGATGCTCAGACTTGGGATGGATTTGCTAAATTCGAGAATTACACCATTGGTGCTGATATCCGAGCTAAACTGCTTATTGCAGAAGTTGATGTAGTCGGAACCTTTGGACAGTATACAGATTCTTCCGATACCTATACCGAGATTTCCGCCCTTACCACCGCTGGTATCTCAATGGATTTGCTTGGACTTGCCCGCGTTGGATTTGGAATGGGCCCAAGATTCCGTGTCTTGATCAATAGTGCTGGCGAAGCTCAGGTTATTGCAAGCGACGATTCTACCGTTGAGTCTTGGCAGAACTTTGGTGATGCCTTCATTAAATCACCAGTAGCTTATCGTGCAACGCTTGATTTCAACCTCGGTTCTTTGATGCTCGGCCTTAACTACACCCTGGATACAGAGTATACCTTTGAGAATGCTACAGAGGTGAACAAGTTATTCAGTGCAAATATGGATGATGGAGTAGTAGGTATTTCCTTGCTCTTCTCATTGCTGTAAAAAATTCGATAATACTACTGCAGGCCCGGAGAATTCCGGGCCTGTGTTGCTTTTCGCCTTTGTCCAAGTGTGGTAGAGTAGGAACAGGAGTATCAACATGGCTAAAAAAGGGTTCTTTCGATCGTCTATATCTGCGATAAGCGCCGCGATCTTATGCTTTTTTATTATTTATTTTTTCATCCCCAATATGGGAATGCAATTTCTTGGAACAAGCTTTGCCTATCGAGAAGGGACAGTGAATGCACAAGTTCTTGATGCTCTTGGACAGGTGAACCCACAATTTACCAAAGAATCATTTGCTCAATTCCAGAGTCTCATCACCAGTCCGGCTGTACAGGATAAACTGAAGGAAGCTGCTAAAGAAGGACAACAAGCTCTCCAGTCGGTAGTTCAACAGATTACGGATCAGGTGAAATGAAGGATTTGAAAGTAATATTCTTGGGTACCGGAACCAGTCATGGCATCCCGGTCATTGGGTGTAAATGTGATGTTTGCACTTCTTCTGATCCAAGAGATAACCGGTATCGATCCAGCATCTTACTGAGAAGCGGTGAGCATTCCCTGTTGATTGATACAACCCCTGAATTTCGTCTGCAAGCCTTGCGTGCGGATGTAACCTCCTTGGATGCGGTACTCTATACGCATGACCATGCCGACCATTTCAATGGACTCGATGACCTGAGGGTGTTCTGTCATGATAAGGCTTTGCCGGTTTACTGTCGCGAGGATGTGAAAGCAGCAATCTCTGAGCGATTTTCCTATGTACTCACAGGTGATACCGTCGCAGGGGGTGTTCCCCACTTCGAATTGGACAGTCTTACACCGTATAAAGAAGTTGAAATTGGGCCATTCACCGTTATTCCCATCCCGATTTTGCATGGAAAGCGCGAGATTTTTGCTTTTAGAATAGGGAATTTTGCCTATGCCACCGATTGTAGTGAGGTACCCTCCCAGAGTATTCCCTATTTCAAGAATTTGGATACTCTCGTGGTAGGGGCTCTGCGGTATTGGCCGCATCCCACCCACTATAGTGTGTTTGAGGCAAAAGCTTTTGTAGAAATGGTTGGGGCAAAACGAGCATATTTTACCCATCTCAGTCATAATGTGAGTCACCAAAAACTGGAAGATGAACTACCTGATAATGTACACGTAGCATACGATATGCTGACACTAACGATAGGGAGCTAGCATGGATGAATTGTTTTCCCAACAGGATTTTGATCAAGAGAAGCTGAAGAAGGAGTCGAAAGACCGGCCTTTGTCAGTTCCCCCGAAGATACAAGCCAAAGAGGAAGAAAAAAAAGAAGAACCGGCCAAAGCACAGTTAAGTGACCGGAAAAAGCTCTACATCATTGATGGGTATGGACTCATCTATCGTTCGTATTATGGGTTCTTTGCAAACCCTATACGAGATACCCAAGGTAACAATATCTCAGCAGTATATGGGTTCTTCTCAACAGTATTGAAATTGATACGGGAATATAATCCCGACTATTTGGTTGTGGCAATGGACAGCAAGGGGCCAACGTTCCGCCACACCATGTATGAACCCTATAAGGCAAACCGGGATGCAGCCCCAGAAGATTTACATACCCAAGTTCCCATTATCAACAAGATTCTCGAAGCTATACAGGTGCCAACTATAGCCATGGATGGATTTGAGGCGGACGATATCATTGCCACCCTAAGCGAGGAAGCGACCCGACATGGCCTTGATACCATCATGTTCACCGGAGACAAGGATTTATTACAGCTTGTCGATGAACATACCTTTGCGCTTCGCCCTGCCAAAAAGCACGAAAAATTCTACCAGTTGGTTGGAGAAGGTGAGGTACAGGAGATGTTGGGCATATCGGCAAGCCAGATTGTCGATTATCTTTCGTTGCTCGGGGATGCTTCAGACAATGTTCCCGGTGTGAAAGGTATTGGGGAAAAAGGTGCTGTAAAGTTGCTCAATCAATTTAATACATTGGAAGCAATCTACGATAACGTAAAATTGATAGCCCCTGGAATACAAAAGAAACTCGTTGAAGGCATAGAAAATGCCAAACTCAGCAAAAGCTTGGTATTGCTCAAGCGTGATTTATTCAGCGTAGATAGTTTTGATACTCCCCAGTATTTGGTCACGGATGTGGATTATGAAGCTGCAATTCCTATTTTCCAAGAACTCGGAATGAGAGCCATACTTAAAGAATTGGGAAGGGCTGCCAACAGTAATCCATCCAGCACTCTAGTGGAGAAACCTGTAAAGAAGGTAGAAACAAAAGGAACCTATGAGCAGGTAAAGTCAATTGAGCAACTTTCTGATTTGCTTGAACAATTTGCCAAAGTCAAAAAGCCGGTAGCTTTTGATTTGGAAACAACAGATATTGATGTGATGGTTGCAAAACCAATCGGATTCTCGTTCTGTAACGAGGCGCACAAAGCTTATTATGTGCCCTTGACCCATCATGGCAAACAATTATTGGATGAGAACAAGGTAATAGCGTTGCTCAGTTCCTATCTGGCAACAGGAAAGCTGGAATTGGTCGGTCAAAATTTCAAGTACGACTATAAAGTCCTCGTCCGTTGGGGAATTGTCCCTAAAAAGATTATCTTTGATACGATGGTTGCTGCTTGGCTTCTGGATAGTACCTCTGTATTCAATATGGACTATCTTGCTGAGAAATACCTTGATTACAAAACAGTGCATTACACCGATATTGTACCCAAGGGGAAATTGCTCAGTGACATCGACCTTGAGCAGGTGGTGTTCTATGGGGCCGAAGATGCCGATGTTACCTTCCGTTTGTACGAAGTTTTTCTGGAATTGCTCAAGGCACGGAATTTGCTGAGTTTGCTCAACGAAATTGAGATGCCTTTGTTAATCGTCATTGCAAATATGGAATTAGCTGGTGTGCATCTCTCAAGAGAGAGAATCGAGCCGCTTTCAGAAGAGTTTGAAAAACGCCTTGATGTGATCAAGGCGGAAATCTTCTCCATCTGTGGCCATGAATTCAATTTGAATTCACCTCAACAATTACAGGAAGTCTTGTTTGTTGAACGCAATATTCCTACCGGGGCAAAAACTCGTTCAGGATTTTCCACTGCTACAGAGGTTCTTGAGCCACTCAGAGAAACATATCCAGAAGTTGAATTGATCTTGCAATATCGGATGCTCAATAAGCTCAAGAGCACCTATATTGACAAATTGCCTTTACAGATAGACAAGGAAACAGAGCGGATACATCCTTCATTTTCCCAGACAGGAACTGAAACAGGTCGGCTCTCTTGTAAGGATCCGAATCTACAGAATATCCCGGTGCGAACCGAGGAGGGACGGCGCATTCGTTCCGCCTTTATTCCAAAAGAGGGCTATTCGTTTGTTTCTGCCGACTATTCGCAGATAGAATTGGTGGTTCTCGCTCATATGGCTGACGACCCTGGTTTGAAAAAGGCTTTTGAAACCGGAGTTGATGTACACCGCTCCACAGCAAGCCTTATTTTTGATGTTCCCTTGGAAGAAGTGACCTCAGACCAACGCAGAATTGCCAAAACAATCAACTTTGGTGTCATGTATGGTATGGGAGTGCATAGCCTGGCTAAGGACTTGCAGATTACCCATGGCGAAGCAAAACAGTTCATCGAGCAATACTTCCAACGTTACAGTGCGGTGAAATCCTTCGTTGAGGCTACGCAGCGCAAGGCTGAACAAATTGGCTCTGTATCGACCTTGCTCGGGCACGTCAGAACAATTACTGAGATCAACAGTCGCAGCGCGGTAGAACGAGCAAAAGCCCAGAGGATTGCGGTGAATACCGTAATCCAGGGGACGGCTGCTGATATCATGAAATTAGCGATGTTACGGGTTGATGCTCTTTTGAAACAACGAAATTTAGAAGCAACCTTGTTATTACAGATCCACGACGAACTCATCTTTGAAGCACCTGATGCTGAGGTTGAGCAGGTAAAATCTGCACTGAAGGAAGCGATGGAACACGCTGTCAAACTCAGCGTTCCTTTGAAAACCAGCATCGAAGTTGGGAAAAGTTGGGGAGATATTCACTAATGGTTATCATTGGTTTGACGGGTAGGGCCTGTGCAGGTAAAGACCAGTACGCACAGGTGTTCGAGGATTTTGGATGCACGGTGGTAAATGTAGACCATTTGGGACATGATGCCCTCAAAGAGAGCGTGGATCAGCTTCAGGAAGCGTTCGGCCCAGCCGTTGTACATGATAAAGAAGTTGACCGTAAGGCTTTGGGTGCCTTGGTTTTCAGTGATACTGAGAAACTTCGGAAATTGGAAAGTATCGTTCATCCTAGAATGGTTGAAGCCTGTAGAACCTTGATTGCCCAAGCTGAAAAAGAGGACAAACCTGCAGTTATTCTTAATGCAGCTCTGCTCAAGCGTATGGGCTTGGAACGACTGTGTGACCAAATTTTATTTGTACATGCATCGCGTATTCGTCGCTATTTTCGCTGTAAGGGCCGTGAAGGACTTAGCTTTTCACGATTTTGGGCAAGAGAGCTGGCTCAGAAGGACATTGTTCCCAAATCTGATGATCCAACCCTTGGCGTAGTAATATTATCCAATCGTCGTTCAAAATCGGTAATTCATCGACAAGTGACAAGGTATTGTGATACCATAGGAATACGAATTTCATCGAATCGATGAAATCTTGTCCATATGAGGGTTTGAAATGAAACAGTCGGCACAGATCAGTTTGTTGGTTATCACCATCGTAATCACTATTTTTGTGTTTACCGGGATGTGGTATCTTCGACCTGGTGTCCCTAATGAGATAATCCAACAAGCAAAAGCAAGACAAAGTCAGCCTTTGATGGAAGTTACTCCTCCCGTTAAAAAACCGACCGTTGAAGAAGTCCCTCAGACAGAAACCTTAGCCAAGGAATTGCTTCCTCAACTCCAAGAAAAATTGGAGCCGGCTTTGAAGGAATCTATTGCATCACAAATTCTTAGTGATGCTGATTTCCAAGATTCTCTGGTAGCAAAACTTAAGGACATGGTTGCTCCTGCAGTCACAACCGTTACCGAGGGAGATGCACAGAAGTATCAAGCTGAAGTGAAGGCCGAGTTGGAAGCCTATGTCGAGCAACAGATACAACAACTCAGAACCGATGTTGCCAATACCCAGAATTCCTTTAAAACTGATGCAGAGAGCCAGCTTTCAACATTGCAAGCTGATATTTCCAAACAGCTGGAAGATATGAAAGCTTCTATTACATCTGACATGCAGCAGTATGTACCCCAAGTGGTTGACAGTTTGATACCACAAGTCGTAGAGCAAGTGGTTGCTCA
>QJZS01000184.1 GCA_003247345.1 Spirochaetales bacterium | reverse complement strand
TTACCTCATATACCAAAGCACCTTCAGGAGCAAGTCTTGTTGAGAAAAGAGATGCAACCATTCCCAGCCCTGCTTTACTGATACAGTATTCTCCGCGGCTTATAGATACGGTCGTTGAGGAGACTGAGGTAATGAATACAATGATCTTTCCCTGCAGAGACTCATTCTCTTTCCACCGATTGGCAATTTTCTGAGTTAGGAAAAGGGGACCTCTTAGGTTGATGTGCATCAAGCGGTCAAAGGATTCGGTGCCCATTTCCAAGAAATCTGCACGTACCTTTGGGGCTACCCCAGCGTTGTTTACCAAGCCGTCCAGGTATCCTGTGCATGCAAAAGACTGCGCAATAAGCTTATCTTGTTGCTCTTCATCTGAGATATCTCCTTGGATAATATAAAAACCTTGTGATGTATCGGGTGCAGCTTCTTGGCAAAGTTTCTTTGTTTCCAAGGCTGCTTCTTCGTTTCCAGCATAGTTGATGATGACAGAGAATCCTTTTGATGCAAGATCAACGCAGACACCTCTTCCAATACCCCGGCTGCCACCGGTCACGAGAATGGTTTGTGGCATGAATAACCTCCATATTGTTGCATGCAACAATGAGAATTGTGATACCTTTCCTCTCTGCTGTCAAGCCTAACTTGACTTAATCACTTCATCAAACAAACTTTGTCAGATTGCCCCATTCTGGTTTCATCGTTCCTTTTTCAATTTGGTGGATGAATGCAACTACTTGGTCGTTGATCGGAGTAGGTACGCCTACTTTTCTGGCTTCTTCACTGAGCACCCCGTTGATGGCATCAACTTCACAAGGTTTCCCTTTTTCGATGTCCTGCAGCATGCTGGGTTTGAGCATACGGTGTTTGCGCATGGCCAGGGGAATCAAGGTGAAACTGAACCACCGTTTGAGAGCATTATGATAGTTGAAGAGCTTTGCAATATCCTTGCCTTGCACCGGTTCCAAGGTGATATGACAAGCCTGGGCAGTATCAAGACACTCTTTCATTATGCTTTGGACAATCTTTCTTGCTTTTTTATCTTGGGAAACATCCCCAAATGTAGATCCAAAGACAGTTGCAGTTCCACTGAAGGCTGCATTAATAAGGAGCTTGGACCAGCGGGCACCCATGAAATTTTCTTCGATTGTCACCTGTCCCATATGGCTGAGAATTGACTTGATTTCTTTGAGTTTACTCTCTTTTCCTGGTCTAGGAAGTCCAAGGTTGAAGGAGAGGGTATCTATTTCACTGGTAAGTTCAGCGACGCCACTACCGCGCAGTGTTGCTCCCCATCCGATGGTACATCCGCATACACGGTCAGAGCCCAATATGTCCATCAACTCTGGTTCAGGAAGTCCATTCTGCATAGTGCAGAGTAAGCCATCTTCTGCAAGGAAGGGTTTCAGAAAGAGAGCGACCTTATTGTTCTCAAGCTGTTTGGTCAGCAAGAAAATGTAATCATAGGTGCCTTCCATATCCTTGGGAAGCAGGGCATGAACGGGGATGGTTACTTCCCGTTTACCGATAATCTGGGCGCCCTTTTCCTGTAGTGCCTTGATATGTTGTTCGTTACGGCTTATCAAATCAACAGCAATTCCTGCTTCGCTTAGATATGCTCCCAGTATGGTACCCAGGGATCCTGCCCCATAAATGGCTATTCTCATTGTGTTTCCTCCCATCGTTCTCAATCTACAGAATTAGGAACTCCCACACAAGGAAAATCTACAGATTCCAGGTATTCTAGTTTTCTCTAATTAGTGATGAAAAGTCTTAATGAGAAAGAAGAAATGTAAAATCATGGATATAAACTCCATAAATTTCGATATATTTGAATCGTCAATAAAAAATGTAATGGTTAAATTCAAACAAAAACGGGACTACCCTAGGTAATCCCGTTCTTCAACAGTGCTGTCGGTAATCTATTTTTTCTTCTCAGCAATTCTCTTTTTCTGAGTTTTTTCGATTGCATTGACGATATTCTCATATCCTGTACAGCGGCACAGGTTTCCTGCAATCTGCTTTCTGATCTCTTCTCTTGAGGATGGCTCGTCCTTGGTGATGATGGGAACAGAAGCCATGATGAATCCTGGGGTACAGAAACCACATTGGACAGCTCCTTCATCTATGAAAGCTTGCTGTATGTCACTGATGGTTCCCTTTGTATCACTGAGCCCTTCAAGGGTCAGGATATCTTTTCCCTCTGCCCAAAGAGCGAGATAGATACAAGAATTGAAAGGCTTTCCGTCAATCAAAACGGTACAAGCCCCACACTCACCGACATCACAACCGTGCTTGATACTATCAAGCCCAGCTTGCCCGCGAAGCATATCTGATAGGGAGGAACGAATATCCACACTGAAGGTTCTCTTTCTTCCATTTACTGTGCAGGTGATATCTCTATTAGCCATTGAATTTCCCTCCTGCTTTCTCTACTGCAGCTTTCGTTGCCCTTCGGGCAAGTTCCTTAACCAATTGGAGTCTGAAGAGTCTGAATTCCTTTGAAGCACGCCAACTGGTTCTTGGCATTACATCAGCGAGCGCCCCATTTGCGACCTCCTCCAGCAAAGCTTCATTCAAGGCATGTCCTTTTGCACTTGTCTCTGCCGTAAAGGAGCGGATGGGGGTAGGGGCTGCAACACCGAAGGCAATACGCAGTCTGTCGATTGCCGTTTTGTCTTTATTCAATCTTACATTCACCGAACATCCTAAGGTGGCAATATCCATAGCTTTTCGCATTGCATACTTGATGTAATCACCGTACGTATGTTCCCAGCTATCTTTGGGGATACGGATACCGGTCATAATCTCTCCCTCTCTCAGGTCAACCTTGCCGGGGGCAATGTTGAAATCAGCATAGGGGAGAAGGCGTATACCATCAACACTTGCCAATTCAAGCATTGCATCGTAAGCCTTCAGTGTGGAAGCTGAGTCTGCGCTGGTTACCCCGTTGCAGATATTACCTCCAATTGTTCCGATGTTTCGAATCTGAGGCCCCCCGATCTGATCTACTGCCTCACCAAGAACGGGCACATGTTCTCTGATAACGGGATGCATGGAAACATCGGTGAAACTGGTCAAGGGCCGAATGAGGACTGATCCATCCTCTTCAAGGCAGATGCCTCTGAGTTCTTCTAGATCATAGATGTTGATCAAATCGCAACCGGAAAGTTTCCCGTCTCTGATTTTGATCAATATATCGCTACCCCCAGCAAGAAGCAGAGCTTCAGGATGGTCCTTTTTCAATTGCAATGCTTCCTCAACGGAGGCGGGTTCGTATAGTTTATTGAAATTGTACATGTTCCCTCCCTTTATTTAATCAGTCCTGCTTCTGTGAATGCTTCAAACAAGCGCTGCGGATGCAATGGAGCCTCGTTAATCCCGACTCCGGTTGCATTCAATACTGCATTACGAATTGCGGGTGCAACAGGAATAACAGGGGGTTCTCCCAGACTCTTGTTTCCATACGGCCCTGTGGGGTCATTGGTTTCTACGAATTCAGCATGAAGCTCAGGAGTATCGAGGGCAGTCATGAGCTTGTAGTCCAACAAGTTGTTGTTCAGCATACGACCGGTTCTGGGATCGAACTTCAAATGTTCGTACAACCCATACCCCAAGCCCATGCTCATTCCGCCATGTACCTGACCGCTTGCAGTCTGGTGATTGATGATCGTTCCCGAGTCATGCACATTGATGATATCAAGCACCTTTACCTGGCACATTGGAATATCTACTTCAACTTCCGTGAAACAGACACCAAAAGCATACGTATTATCAGTACAATGATGTGTTTCTTCTGCTGCAATATGCTGTGAGTTTGTCAGACTGTAACAAGATTCGATAGCTACATCCGCAACAGAAAGCAGTTTTTCTTCCTTGTTGATGTGTACGATGTAATTGTCCTTGATATCCAAATCAAAAGATTCTTTCTTCAACATGAAGCCAGCATAGTCCAGTATCTTCTTTTTCAACGATTCGGCTGTTTTCTTTACCGCCATACCAGAAACATAGGTCTGTCTGGAAGCGTAGGCTCCTGTATCATAGGGGGTAACATCTGTATCTTGCTTACTTACCATGTGAATTTTGTCGATACTCACCCCAATGGTTTCGGCGGCCATCATGGCAAAGACCGTATCAGCTCCCTGACCGATTTCGGTAGCTCCCATCTGGACTTGCAAGGAGCCGTCCTGATTGAGCAGCATGCGTACTGCCGATGTTTCCAAACTGATGGGGTAGACACCTGTTTTATAACAGAAAATCGCCATACCGACACCGCGTCTGACCGGACCGCTCTGGTTAGCATACAGTTCTCGTTTCTTGTTGTAATCCAGATATGCTTGGCCTTTTTCGATACATTCTTCTAGACCGGTCGAGTGACAGGTTATCGTGGTGATCGGATCGACCCAACCAAGCTTCATCATGTTCTTTTCTCTGATCTTCAGTGGATCCAAGCCTGTTTTCGCTGCAATATCATCGACATGAGCTTCCAACGCAAACCCGATTTGGGGAATGCCATAGGCTCGCATTGCACCACCAGTAGGCATGTTGGTATACACCGTATACGCATCCGCTTTGATGGCTCCAACCGGATACATCATCCTGAATCCATTCACGGCGTTGGCCACAAGGGCGTGGGCGTGGGATGCATAGGCTCCCTGATTGGAATATGCTTCAATACTGCGAGCAGCAAAGCTTCCATCGGCCCTTGTATAGCTTTCGATATGAAATTTCATCGCATGACGTGTTCTGGTACATGCGAATGTTTCTTCTCTGGTATAGGCCAATCGAACGGGACGCCCGCCCACACGGGTGGTCAGGTACGCATTCAATGGCTCTGTAAGTGCATCCTGCTTGTTTCCGAAACCACCACCGATATAAGGTTTGATA
>QJZS01000122.1 GCA_003247345.1 Spirochaetales bacterium | reverse complement strand
CGTTTCAAAGCTTTCAGAGCTCCTATTGCCATTTGGTCATTGCCACAGAATACACCATCAACAATTGGATATTTATCGAGGATTTCCATCATTGCCTCATACCCGCTCTGGTGAGAGTATACTCCATAGGAGATCATCTTCTGCATATCAACACCGATATTATTCTTGTGCATGCAATTCAGATATCCTGTAACACGTTGCTGAGCCACATGCATAGAGACGGGTCCTGAGATATGTGCAATATGTTTGCACCCACAATCAATAAGATGTTGCACAGCTATCTGTGAATTCCCATAGGAATCATAGAATACTGAATCAATTCCCACCGAAGTAAGATCTCTTTCAATACTAACCAGAGGAGTATATTTTTTCCTGTTCGCTCGTTCCTTTACCACTTTGAAATATTCATCCAGAGCTTCAATCTTAACGGCTGTAACAAAAATAATCCCATCAACCCGGGCATTAAAGAATTTATCAAAGATAGCTTTCTCTCTTTCGACAGCCTCTTCATTCCCATTCATACCCTGAGCATCAGAAATAAGTAAATCATATCCTTTTTCATTCGCAACAGAACTTATGCCTTTAATAATATAGGGATAGAAAACACCGCAAATATCTTCAACGATGACACCAATCTGGCCAGTCTTATTGTTCTTCATACTTCTGGCAATTGGATCAACCTGATAGTTTAGCTCTTTTGCTGCTTTCTCTACCTTTGCAATCGTTTCTTTACTTACACTTCTAGTCTTATTCAATACATTCGAGACAGTAGAAATAGAAACACCGGCGAGCTTGGCCACATCTTTGATACTATAATGAGACACAAACATCCTCCAGAAAATCCAGGTCTATTATGTGTAGGGATCTACCATAGGACCTAGTTGAATTGAAATCGATCTGTTTCAAGAATCCACAAGATCGCATCGTACTAACATTACTGTCCATAGTAAGCTTTCGGTCCATGTTTTCTAAAATAGTGTTTATCCAAAATATATTGTGCCATGGAGCTGTTCGGATTCAGTTGCAGTGTCCTAATATCCATGTTTGCTACCTCTTCCATAACGACGGCTTTATATACAGAATCGGCGGCATCAGTACCCCAAGAAAATGGGCCATGATTTTTAACCACGATTCCTGGAATAGCCAATACATCGTAACCATATTGCTTAATGGTTTCAATAATTACTTTTCCCGTATTAACTTCATAGGCTTCTTCTACCTCATCCTTTGAAAGTTCCCGCGTACAGGGAATATCCCCATAGAAATAATCCGCATGAGTAGTCCCTAAGGCAGGAATACTCATCCCCGCTTGGGCAAAAGCCACGGCATTGGTAGAATGGGTATGGGTAACGCCTCCAATTTCTTTAAAAGCCCGATACAACTCAAGATGTGTAGGGGTATCAGAGGAAGGCTTCCATTTCCCTTCGACTTTCTGACCTGTAGCTACATTTACAACAACCATATCATCGGCTGTCATATTCGCATAATCCACCCCCGATGGTTTGATAACCATCATCCCGCTTTCTCGGTCAATTGCGCTGACATTGCCCCAGGTGTACAAAACGACACCTTTCGCTACCAAATCCAAATTGGCGTCATACACTCGCTTTTTCAATTCCTCTAACATCTACCTATTCCCTCTTCTCATTTCAGCACTTACTCGTTACTGAATTACAGGAATCTCATACCCCAATTGATTACGGATGAGATCCAACAATTGAATCACCGAAAGAATCTCAGCATGCGGCAATGCATCACATTCAATCTTTCCATCCCCAATAGCTTCCATGCAGGCTTCTACTTGATATTCAAAGCCCGTAATCTGCTTTGGAATATCATATGATGCAATCTTCTTAAAATCAGCATCAAATACTTCTATCAACTCAGGATTATTGATATTCGTTACTTCAATATACCCTTTCGTCCCGAATATACTGCCACTTCTATTCTGTGCAGCAACAACACTGCATTGCATAACTGCCATTTTTGTATTTTCAAACAAAAGGCTAAGATTATCTAGAGCATCAACACCATTCTTGAAGACTGCAGTTGCAGTCACATCCGTAATCTAACTCTTAAACACCATTTTGGCAAAATGTAACAAGTAACAACCTACATCAAGCAAAGCCCCACCGGCAAGATTTATATCCCAGATCCTCTTTACATCCAAAAGTTGATATCCAAGATTTGCAGTCAAAGACTGAACTTCCCCGATTATACCACTTGCAATGATATCATCGATGATTTTTCTTGAAGGCATATACCGAGTCCACATCGCTTCGGCAACAAGAAGCTTTTTCTCCTTGGCAAGCTCCAAAATTTCTATTGCTTGGTTGGCATTCACCGTAAAAGGCTTCTCACAAAGAATATGTTTACCTGCCTCCAAACACATCTTCATGACCTTGTGATGATGGGAATGAGGGACGGCAATATATACCAGATCTATTGCATCATCGGCGAGCATGCTTTCATATGATCCAAAAGCTTTTGCAATATGATATTCCTTTGCAAAGGCAATCGCTCGGTCCTCGTCTCTGGCAGCTACGGCATAGGCTTCTACAGTAGACATCTCAGTAATCGTAGCTGCCATTTTGTTTGCTATTGTCCCAGCCCCGAGAATTGCCATTTTAATCATTGTTGGCTACCTCTTGAGGTACATTAGGACAGTTTGGACCAAAATGCTTAAGCATCACCAACGGTTCAACTTTGCTGAGATTTGTAACCATAACTCCTTCGGTTGCTGCTTTTTCTGAAACAAAGAACTCATCAGTGCTCTGCTCGCCAAAACGAATGACGGTTGCAGACTCTGCATCATAGACACCAAACTTGCCGTGGCCCTGAATGAAAATACATCCATAGGCTGCCCCATCTTTGATCAGCACGCTTTGTCCTGGATTAACGGTTAATTCCTTAGCCGCAATGTATGGATTTGCATAGGTAATCCACTTCGAGACATATGCTTCTGTTTCGGCTTCCACAATGGGTTCACGGAAATAATGTTTTCTGTAATGTGGGTCCACATTCTTTTCCCAGTCAAGCAGCTCGATAATATCGTCCAAGGACTTCTTACCTTCGGGTAGCTCTTCATCAAGCATCTCCGGTGGGTATACTTCACCAGAAACGATATTCTCAAATACTGAGTTTACATCCGAGTTCCATTGTGGCTCATAGGTCAAGACAGAAGCCGGAGCATGGATTACACCAGCGGGTGTATACCAACCGGTTCCCAGCTTGATCCTGTATGCTCTTGAAAGGTCAGTAATCCTGGTATCATCATCGGAAAATTTAGCGATACGCTCCTTTACTTCTGCCTTTGTTACATCGGGATCAAATCCAAAGTAGGTGTAATCGCTTTCCCCTGTATGATTATTCAACTGCTTGGGGAAGTAATAACATTCAGGCTTGCCGAGTTTATCAACACGCTCGGCATCATCAAACGTAAGGTGCACATGATGAAACAAAGGGGCTTGGTTGTCAAAGAACTTGGAATACATCGGCCATCCATTGTATTTTTCCATTAATTCCTTACCTACAAGGTCAGCACCCAAAACTTTTACCGCATCGCGCAAGGCAAATTTCACATCTGAGTTGTAATCAACACACACATACGAAAGGCCTTCATCACCCTTTGCCGTAGGCCCATTCTGTGCAGCAATTGTTGAGGCGAACCATCGTTCGGTAATGGAACCCCTTTCCATGCCAAATACGAAATAATCATCCGGATGCAGTTTTAGTCTTTTTCCAGCCTTGTTAAATCGTCTTGGAACGAATGCAGGAAATAATCTGAAAATCCCCTGTCCCTTTTCAAATGTAGATTTGATGACACTCTCATCGGATACCGCATCTTTTACTACCAGATTTCCCGACTTTTTTCCGTCAGCAAGTTGTTTATCAAGTTTTTTACTATTACTAATACATAATTCTTTTTCAGTCATTTTATCCCCCAGTCTTTATTAATATTTCATTGATTCAAATTCATCTCTGCCATTCAAAATTGAAAAGCTAAGCTGGTAATTGACAGTCTCATCAGGTTCAAGATATTTCATGGAACCATTGGCAACAGCATCAGCAATTCCATCTATTGTGGCATTCGTTGGTTCCAATCCAAGCACATAATCATTGGCACCCATCATTTTCCACTCGACAAAGTGATCTAAGGTTGAAATATCGATTTCAATTGAAACACCAAAATCAAGCTCAGGATTGAACACGGCTACTCGTGCTCTATTGTTTTCATCCTTCTTTAATTGATGGTAATAACACATTTCTGCATACTGGGGATCTGGAATTTCAGTCTTCATCCATCTGTCCAATCCCGAAGCAGCATGGGCATCTCTTGGAGTAACAGTTAGAGATGGTATGTACAATTCACTTGTTGGAGACAAGAGCGGATACCCAATATTGCAATGATACAAAATCATATGCCGAGTTTTTCTGGCTCCTACATTCGTTACTGTGTCATTCAGTGTTATTTTTCGTTCTTCGTACTGACAGGTAATTTTTCTATGCAATGATAATTTATCACCAAAGATAATAGCATCCTGCATGTCCCCTTCGATTTCTACGTAGGGTGTATCGGCTTCAATAATCTTGTAGCTTACATTCTCAGCAGGTATATGCGAAATATTACCGTGCAAGCCATATTCCTGTCCTTCATATTCACAAGGAGCTCCTGCAATTTTAAGTCCACAAGTAGTCAAGAAACCCGCTGTAAAACTTTTTAGAAAACCAAGGCCCTTATCATCAAAATAAGAAGGATGGACAATACCGCTTGGAGAGACAAAACCTACGTTCTCGCCATTAAAATCAAGATAGGGTATATCCAATCCTCTGCTGACATTTACATCAAAATGCATTCCTGAACGATTATTTACATCTAGCATTTGAACACCAGAAGCTTTCCCATCAAGCATTTCGAACTTCTTTATTCTAAATAACTGATCACTATGACCAATAAATTTCTTTTCATCTTTATAATTCATTTTACTACCTCAACACACACCCTTCTGGAGGATAATGTTGCCGTAACGAGCAGTATCCCCTGTTTGGATGACAATGTAGGCATGCTCTGCCAATGCATAGAAATCCAACCGATCCAAATAAACAAACTCATTAAAAGCTTTATCTGTATCGCAGGATTTAATAATCTCTCTATATGTTTCCCAAACTTCAGGAACAGGTTCTGAAGGAAGATTCCGCATGAGTTTCACTGAGTCGGTTACAAAGGAATCAAGTGGATACATAGGAAGCATTGCCTCCAACAATTCAGGAATGCAAACGCTATCCATTCGAATCACAGACTTTGCATGTGCTGTTCCAGGAAAATTGGCATCTGCTATAACAAGAAAATCAGAATGCCCCATCTCCATCATAAATTTCACAAGATCTGGCGGTAAAATTTTTGGTATACCTCTCAGCATAGTACCAATCCTCTTTTAAACGATTTCAAAAATTAAAAAGAAAGCATCGCTGCAAAGTCCTGTAAACGTTCTTTGCAGGCGATGCTCCAAATAAGACATCCTGTCATTTGGTGGATATGGTATCTAAACCATATCCATCCATCAAACAATCGATTTACATGCTTATTGAGTAATAGCAGTAACACCACCAGCAAGATATGCATCAACGTTCTGAGCTGTGATGCCTACGAATGGGATACGGGTGTCAACTGGGTAATCTTCGCCCTTTGCAATCTTGACAGCGACTTCAACTGATCCACCGCCCTGTCCAGCAGCATCCTGCAATACAGAAATACCATAGGTACCAGCCTTAACAGCTTGTACTGCGTCATTGATAGCATCAACACCACCAACTACGACATCACTTCTTCCAGCTGCAAGACAAGCAGAGAGAGCGCCCATGCCCATGTCGTCATTTTCACAAACAATCGCATCAAGCTTGTCGCCATAGGTGGTCAACCAGTCTTCTGCCAATGCCATTGCTTCATCACGCTTCCAGTTAGCAGTTTGTACGGAAAGCACATTGAAATAATCCAACATACCGACAGCCTTGAATCCGTTATAACGTCCAACCTGGCCAGACTGACCCATAGGTCCTTCGATGATAGCAATATTGGAGCCCTTAGCTACATTATCCATCATCCAGGTTCCGAGGATTTCGCCGGACTCTTGGTCTGTACAACCTACGAATGCGGTATAGCTGGTATCTGCAATATCACCGTTACAAACGACGATTGGAATACCTGCCTCATTACACATTGAAACAACAGGGGCACTTCCTTCTACGCTCTGTGGGATAACAATGATTGCATCCACATCCTGTACGATGAAGTTCTCAACATCGCTGATCTGTGTGTTTACATCACCACGTGCATCTGACATTAGTAATTTCACACCAAGCTCAGCAGCCTTTGCAGTTGCTGCATCGGTGATATTCTTTACAAATACGTCAGAATTGTCTTTGCTGGAGAACCCAATGGTAAGTTGTCCACTACCTTTACTCTCCGTGCTACCCTGCGCAAAAACAAAGGATGCGACACAACAAACCAATAAGATTGCGATTAGTTTCTTTCCCTTCATTTTTTTCTTTCTCCTTTTAAATTATATTTCCTCGCCTAACAGGCTTTGGAATTACCAATGTTATTTCTTGTCCCCTTTACTCTTCATATCTACGTATACTGCAATGATGATCAAACAGCCTTTCACAATCTGCTGGTAGAATGAGTTGATGTTCAGCAGGTTCATTGAATTGCTGAGCAAGCCGATCATGATAAAACCAAGCAACGTACCGCCGAGGGAGCCAACACCTCCGTTCATGCTGGTTCCGCCAATTGCTACAGCAGCAATAGCATCCAGTTCGTATCCTTCACCAGCGTTTGGCTGTCCTGAACTGATACGTGCCGACAAAATCAAACCGACGATGCAAGCACATATTGCAGAAATGATATAGGCAGACATCTCTACACGTTTGGTTTTTACACCAGACAATCTAGCAGCATTCTTATTTCCGCCAACAGCAAAGAAATATCTACCGAATGTCGTATAATTCAGAATCACAAATCCCACAACACACACTGAAAGCAGTATCACTACAGGAATTGGTACTTTCCCTAAATAGCCCTGCCCGATTGCTTTGAAGGTTGGGTTGGTAATGATATAGGGCCTTCCATCGGAGTAAGCCAAGGCAACACCTCTTCCGATGGTAAGCGTTGCAAGGGTTGCAACGAACGGTTGGAAATTAAAATACGCCACCAACGTTCCATTGAAAATACCGAATATAACAGCAACACCTAATGCCACCAAACAAACAGCAAACCAATTCATCCCCTGTTCCAATAGATTTCCGCAGAAAACACTCACGACTCCTACTACAGCGCCTACGGACAGGTCGATATCACCAAGGAGGATTACGAATGTCATCCCAACTGCAATAATTCCATTAATAGATATCTGCCTGAAGATATTGGTCATGTTCTTTGATGTCATGAATACAGGAGATAGAAAACTCATCACACCCACAATGATCAGAACAACTGCAACTAATGCAAATCTCGGCAATATACTTTTAAACTCTTGTCTCGTCAAATTAAGATTCATTGGGAACCCCTCCAAAGGCCATGCTTAAAATTGTGTGTTGAGAGAATTCAGCTCTATCTGTAAGTTCTCCCATGACTTTTCCTCCTGCCATAACCAGAATTCTATCGGCAACACCGATCAACTCGGGCAATTCGGAAGAGATCATGATGATGGCAATTCCCTGCTTCGCCAATTCAATCATAATGTTATAGATGGTCGACTTTGCACCGACATCAATGCCTCGTGTAGGTTCATCCATGATGAGAACTTTTGGCTTTGACATTAAACATTTTGCCAATACAGCTTTCTGCTGATTCCCACCTGAAAGACTCCCGATATCTTCCTCTATGTTGTTCATTTTGATGGTCATTTCTTTGGCATATTTTTTGCAGAGAGTTTTTTCGAGTGGTTTCTTCAAAAAACTCCCGGCAGATACCTGAGAAAGATTTTGCAAGGCAATATTCTCACGTATGCTTCTTCCAAATACCAAACCAAGTTCCTTTCTGTCTTCTGAGGCGATGATAATATGGTGTTTAATTGCATCGGATGGGTGATGAATTTCTATTCTCTTTCCCTGAAGATAGATTTCACCGGAATCCAGTTTGTCATATCCCACGAGAGCTTGCATGACTTCGCTTCTTCCAGCCCCGACCAAACCGGCCAGACCAAGAATCTCACCTGCACGAACTGAAAGGTTCACATGTTCAAATACACCCTCACTACACATATCTTTCAATTCAATAACCACATCACCTTTCTCTGCAGTGTTGTGAGGATAGCCTCTTTCAAGCTCACGACCGACCATCATGTTGATGAGTTCCTGGTGTGAGGCTGTTGCAGTATCCACACATCCGATAAAATGTCCGTCCCTTAAAACAGATATTCGGTCAGAAATTTGGAATACTTCAGCCATACGGTGTGAGATATAAATGATTCCAACCTTCTGAGCTCTCAAGTTTGCAATGATCTTAAATAAAACCTCTGACTCTTTATCTGACAAGGAAGAAGTCGGCTCATCCATGATCAAAATTTTTGAATCATAAGAAACAGCCTTGATTATCTCCACCATCTGAACCTGTGCAATGTTGAGCGTCTTCATCTTCATGGTAGGTTTGATGTAATCAGAGACCTCATACTTATCCAGCAGATGTTTTGTACTCTTATTCACAGCTTTCCTGTCCATAAAAGGAAGCCCTTTGACGGCTTTCTTTTCTCGTCCAAGAAAGATATTCTCAGCTACAGTCATTTCTGGAATCGGTGACAACTCTTGGTGAATCATTGAGATACCAGCAATCAAGGCTTCACGGGGACCTTTAAAATCTACCTCTTGTCCTTCCATCAAGACGTTTCCTGAATCTTTTGTGTAGATTCCCATGATGATTTTCATCAAGGTAGATTTTCCCGCTCCGTTCTCACCCATCAATGCATGTACTTCACCAGGCAATACGGTCAGACCTGCATGGTCAAGAACGCGTACTCCAGAGAATGTTTTGCATATTTCACGTGCTTCCAGCAAATAATTTTCATCAGACACTTTTCAAACCTCCTTACCCAATCATCAACGGGGCAGATCTGGGTTATCTGAAAAATGCTTGAGAATTACTATTGGATCAGTTGTTGAAGGGTTCTGGATTACCACCCCACTCTTTGCAGCTTTTTCAGTTACGAAGTATTCGTCATGGGTCAATTGTCCATAACGTATCAGAGCTGGGGATTCGAGCAACTGACCTCCGAACGTACCATGACCTTCCAGACAGATAATTCCATAGGGAGCATTATCTTTAATGGTAACAGTTTGGCCAGGCAACACAGTCAGTCTTTTTGCGCTGACTTCAGGGGTTCTATAACAAATCCATTCCTCGATATAACCATCGGCTAACATCTCTTCCATTTTCTTGACTGGCACTGGCTTCATAAAGCGATGTTCATGGAAATCACGATCAACATTTAAATCCCAGTCGATGACATCCATTAAATAATTGTAATTTCCTACTTCTTCAGAAGGAGTATTCTTCCAAAGCAATTCTTCTCCGACAATTTGGCCGTCCATCAATACTGATTGGTACATAGCATATACATCGGAAGCGAATTGAGGCTCGTAAGTGCAAAGGGATCCTGGTGCGTGCATGACCCCGGGAGGTACGTCCCACCCAGTATCAACCTCAAGCTTATAAGCTCTTGCCAATCCAAGAATGTTATTGTCCCCTTTTGTAAATCTTTTCAGTGAATCTAGTACTTCCTCTTTCGTGGTCTCAGGGTTGAATCCAAAAAATGTGAACGGAAAGTCGCCACCATGGTTATTCAACTGTGAAGGAAAGAAGTACATCTCAGGCTTTCCTGCTGCTCCAACCTTCGCTGCATGTTCATCACGATGATGAATATGATGTGGCAAAGGACCTTGGTTGTCAA
>QJZS01000094.1 GCA_003247345.1 Spirochaetales bacterium | reverse complement strand
GCAGGGCTTCATACGTACAACGGGCAACTGCCCGATGTACGAGAGGAAGCTCAGAATGAGACGCTCTCTGAGATCAGACATCTATTGAATGCCTTGGATGCTATTGATTCTACAAAACTGGATCGATACCAATGCATAGACAAGGATTTGGCACAAGGCTTTTTACGCATGCAGGAATGGGAACGTGCTTCGGGGTATATGTGGCAGGATAATCCGGTGACCTATACCAGCGAGGCTGCGTTTTCCTTGATTTCACTGTTTTTAGTTGATAGCCGGTCCATGCAGGAGAAGCAAAGTGATTTTGATGCTCGATTAAAATTGCTTCCTACCTTTTTGGAACAAGCTCGACTTCAATTGAAAAAAGCTCCGGTTGCTTGGACAGAGCGTGCAATTCGTGAATGTACCGGAACGTTGGAGTTTCTGGATTCCGGGGTGAAGGAACTTGCAAAGACTGAGGGATTGGTGATTGATTCCCGAGACCTTGCAGCAGCTGTTGCTTCTGTTGAATCCTTCTCTCGATTCCTCTCAGTCGATTTGAGTAAGAAACCAAGTTCTTACTACCAAGCAGGGGAACAAGCTTTCAAAAATATTCTGATTTGGGCACATGGAATCGACGAAGAGTTCGATATGCATGCGTATGCAGAGCATGCTAATGAGATTGTACGTTCATGTACGGAAGAGTTGGAACTTAAGGCAAAGGATTTCGGCACAGAGTCGGTACAGGAAGTACTTTCAAAGCTCACCTTGGACCACCCCAAAGCAGAAGACTATGAAAAGAGCTTTTCAGAGTTTTGGGAGCAAACCAGACTGCTCAATGAACGTGAGCAATTGGTCACTTGGACCGATTATCCTATTGCTTATAAAAACATCCCGACTTGGGCAAGAAAGGCTCAACCGTATCTCTACTATTTGTTCTATCGTTGTCCGCCACGGTATAACCGTCCAGAGGTGTATCGTTACCAGATTGCACCACTTGAGACTTCTTGGGATGCAGAGAAAAAGGAAGACTTCCTTAAGGCGAATAATAGTTTTGTCATCAAGACCAATCATGTGCTTCATCATGGGAGCATTGGCCACCATGTACAAAATGCCAATGCATTTCGTGCGAAATCAAAGATTGGGCAGATTGCAGGCAATGATGGGCCTGCAAGGTTGACCATGCTTTGCGGTGGTACGCTTTGCGAAGGCTGGGCATGTTATATTTCAACCTTGGCTGGAAGCAAAGGCTTCTTAAACGAGCTTGAAACCTATGCCGAGATTTCTTCCGAGCGGAGAATGGCCGCTCGTGCTGTGGTTGATATCAAGCTGCACTGTGGACAATTCACTTTGGATGAAGCTGCTGCGTATTATCAGGAACATGCCATGATGAGCCCGGCTGCCGCCCGTTCGGAAGCTGTAAAAAACAGCCTGTTTCCGGGGGGAGCTATCATGTATCTATACGGTGTCGAACAAATCAAGAACTTAAGAGATGTAATTGCCTCAAAACAGGGCAAGAATTTTTCCCTTAAAAAATTCCACGATGAATTCTTGTCGTACGGAACTATCCCTGCGGCGCGGATAGCTAAAGAGATGCTAGCTGACTACTCGTAAAGCCAGCGATATCGGCTGTCATTTTCGACAACAGTACCGATGGGGAAGGTCCCGGTAAGGGATCCTCCATCGATGGTGAGGACGGAGCCGGTCATATAGGATGAGAGTTCTGAGCTGAGGAACATGGCTGCGTTGCCTACTTCATCGCTTTGTCCAGCTCTTTGAATGAGAAGTGTGGGAATGCGGCTTTCCAATCCAGCTTTCATATCAGGAGGAAGTGGCTTGGGTTGGGTATCAATGAGGCCGGGGCGAATCGTATTTACCCGGATGCCTAATGGAGCTAGTTCAATCGCGGCAACGCGGCTGAATGATTCTATGGCAGCCCTGCTTGAACCATAGGCAGTGCTACCGGCGCCACCTTTTACGGCAGCAGCTGACGAAAAGTTGACGATACAGCCCTTGGTTTTTGATTGTTTCATCAGATTGGCTGCACCTTGGGTCATGAGGAATGTTCCTTTGCAATTCACATCATAGACACGTTCCCAGACAGAGAGAGGATAGGTGAGTAAAGGTTGGTGAGGGGCTACCGCTGCGTTGTTGATACATACGTTGAGGCTTCCAAAGGTAGTTGAAATATATGAAAAGAGTTGCAGTACTTCCTCGCTTTTTCGAATATCGACGCAACGTATATGGCATGCTGGGTTTTGCGTTTTGGTTTCAGCCAAGCCTTGCTCATCTCGATCCACTGCGATGACTGTTGCGCCGGCAGCGAGAAACTGTCCTACCATGGTCTGTCCGATACCACGTGCAGCGCCTGATATGAGTACTACTTCGTCGGTGAAATCAAATTTTGCTGATGCCATATGCAAGCTCCTTAGGGGGTGAGTTGTATGTTTAATAAAATACATATCCTATATTATATAGGATTCTAGTGCAACGAATGGAGGAAATGAAAATGAATGATAAAGAACTTGGCTATGAGATAACCGCCATTGCAGCCGGATTGGATAACTTTGAACGCACTACCTTCAAAGGGAAGGGAATCATAGAGGATGAAGGTCTGATCCCGCTCTATCTTGGACAGGATTTGATTAAAGCCCATTCGTATTCTAGTTGGCAGGAAATTGCTGACGATATACAGAAAATAAGTGTAGAGATAGAGTCCACAGAAGATAGCCCAAGGAAAATGTTCCTGCAAAAATTAGTGAATTCACTTACATCAGCGAGCTTCCTTTTCCAAGGGAAAGAGATGAGCTTTACTGAGAAACTCACAAAATTGGTGGGGGTTCCTGCTGAAAAACTCGAGGAATCTTTTATCGGCGGGCTTGGGGCAGAATTAGAAGAGAAGCTGAATAAAGCTGGATTTTCTTCAGGTACATTGCGTGAAAAGGTATCTTCCTGGGAGCATAGCGGAGGCGTTCTTCCTGAGCATTTGGAAGAGGTGTTTGCAGAGTTGATGGCCCAGGCCCAAGTTCGTACCGATACCATGATTGTTGATACCGAAGGGTATACCATGAAGCTGAATCCAGTTCACAATATACATTTTTCAGCCCGATGTAATTTCAGAGCTGGAAAAATGGACCTGAATATGGATAATACCTTTTCTCGTGCAGCTTTGAAACATTTGGTTGCCCACGAGTGCTTTCCTGGCCATTCCACGCAGAATATTTACACACTGCGCAACTTCAAGAATGGAACTGCTAGTGCAGACGTATTGCTTTGTAGTTTGAATGGGATCACCGGAGTCCTTCAGGAAGGAATCGGGGACCAAGGCATAGAGATGATTGATTGGATTGATGATCTCAATGATGAGATACAGGCACTGCTGCGTAGATATCAGAGTTCTGTAGCAACTCAGGCTGCTTGGCGCATGAACATGGAAGGACTTTCCGATGATGAGGCCTATGCCTATATGAAAGAAGTTGGAGCAATGCAGGATGCCCGGATTAAGGGACGCATCAATATGGCTCGTCATCCATTCCGTTGTGCTTTTATCAGTTCTTACTTCTATGGTAATGAGGCGGTACGGCGGGTGAGGTTGGCTGTGGAGAATGATAGTGCAAAGCGTAAAGCTTTCATTGCTGAGCTCTACGGTAAAATGCATTCACCAGAGAGTTTGTGTCGGGCAACCGGGGTTGCGTATAAAAGCTATGGAGACGCATGATGTACGACGATAAGAAAGTTGGTTATACGATTACGCAAGTTGCACTAGGGATAGACGAGCTCGAACGAAGGCTTCAAAAGGGAAATGGTGCCCTTGATACCGAAGGTCTCATTCCGATTTACCTCGGAAAGGATATGATAGAGCCAAAGCGATATATTCGCTGGGAATCGGTGAATGAGGATCTTGCTTCATTGGAACCTGAGATAGCTCAGTGTCCCGATACATCCCGCAAGCTTTTTTTGGAAGCTTTACTCAGATCTTTGCATGCTGCAACCGATATCTTCCAGGGGAAGGAATCTTCGTTCGCATATCGTTTGGAGAATCTTGTCGGGGTGCCTGCAAAGCCTGCAGATGAGGCTGTAATTGCCGAATTGCAAGATGAGATTGACCAAGCTTTGGTTCGAAGCAAGATTGTCAGAGGAACGCTGGGAGAAAGAATTTCAACGTGGCAGAACAGCAAATTCATTCCTGTCGAAAAACTTGAGCAAGAATATAATTTATTGCAAGAGGAAGCGGTCAGACGTACTGCGAATACCGTATTTGATGTTGGAGATTTCAGAATGAAGTTGTTCTTGCGACCGGGTACGTATTCGGCTGGAAAGTGCAATTTTCTGGAAGGTACGATGGAGATCAATACGGATCTTGGTTGTACCCGAGCCGCTTTGAAACATCTGGTGACCCACGAGAATTTTCCAGGGCACGCAACGCAACTGCTGTATACGTTGGACGCTTATAAACGTGGAGCTGCCCCTGCAGATATATTGTTGTGCACCCTAAATGGTATTCCTGGAGTGATACAGGAAGGGATAGGGGATCAGGCAACTGAGATAATCGATTGGGTGGAAGACGATGATGATGTAATCCAGATTGCCCTCCGTAGGCTTAGGATTGCGGTTGCTACTACTGCTTCATGGAAACTCATGGAACTGGGAGAGAATGAAGAGTCTGTTGTACAGTATATAAAAGAGACTGGGTTTGCTCTCGACCCCTATGTGGATGGAAGGATCAATCAGGCAAAGCATATATACAGAGGCCCGTTCAATGCTTCCTATTACTATGGTAATCAAGCAGTCCGTGCAAAACGATTGGCTACTCCCAAGGAAGAGTATAGTCAATTCATAACATATTTGTATGGGCGCTTGCATTCATTAGAAGGGTTTTAAAGATTAGGAATGTAATAGAAAACATTATAGGTTTGGATCTGTAATTTTAAATTTGAAGCAGTAATTCTGCTTCTCATACATATTTTGTAAAACTTTTTATTTGTCGGTGTTGACAAAAAAATGACTTTAATGTAAAACAAGGCAACAGCAACGGCGCTGTAGTCTATTAGGGCTACGGCGCCGTTATTTGTTTTCAATGCATTTGATTGCGTTGAATGGGGCATGGGGGCACCTCGAGAAACACGAAAAGTGATTTTTTGGGAGTGCCAAAGACCCCGTTTTTTCATCTTTTTTTATACTGAATAAAAATTGTTTTTTTGAATGGAGGAACTTTTAAATGACCGAGAATGTAGAATCGTATTTTGGATCTTTGGTATTTGATGACGAAAAGATGCGCCAGTATCTTGCTAAGGATACCTACAAACAACTTAAGGTAACCATCAATGAGGGATCATCCCTTAACCTTGCAATTGCAAACCAGGTTGCCCATGCAATGAAAGAATGGGCATTGAGCCTTGGTGCTACCCACTTCTGCCACTGGTTCCAGCCAATGACTGGCATCACTGCTGAAAAACATGAAAGTTTCCTTTCCCCTGCAAAAGACGGAAAGATCATGATGGAATTCAGCGGAAAAGAGTTGATTCAGGGCGAGCCTGATGCTTCTTCTTTCCCTTCCGGTGGTTTGAGAGCTACTTTTGAAGCTCGTGGATACACAGCTTGGGATCCTTCCAGCTATGCATTCATTAAAGACAAGACACTTTGTATCCCCACCGCTTTCTGTTCCTACAGTGGCGAAGTATTGGATAAGAAAACTCCGTTGCTCCGCTCAATGGAAGCTATCAACAATCAGGCTCTTCGTATCCTCAAACTCTTTGGGAAAGACGAAGTAAAGCGTGTTCTTACCACCGTCGGTCCTGAACAGGAATATTTCTTGATCAACAAGGATCTGTACTTGAAGCGCAAGGACCTCATTCACACTGGCCGCACCCTCCTCGGTGCAAGACCTCCTAAAGGCCAGGAGATGGAAGATCACTACTTCGGCACACTCAAGACCAGAGTTGCTGCTTTCATGCAGGAATTGGACGTAGAGTTGTGGAAGCTTGGCGTTTACTCCAAAACCAAGCACAACGAGGTAGCTCCTTCTCAGCATGAGTTGGCTCCTGTCTTCACCACCAGTAACCAAGCTGTTGATCACAACCAGCTGACAATGGAACTGATGAAGAAAATTGCAGAAAAGTATGACTTGGTCTGCTTGCTGCATGAAAAACCCTTCGCTGGATTGAATGGATCTGGAAAGCACAACAACTGGTCCATCTCCACTGACACCGGTGCCAACCTCCTTGAACCTGGTGACAACCCGAAGGACAATGCACAGTTCTTGCTCTTCTTGGTTGCAGTTATTGCAGCTGTTGATGAGCACCAGGATCTGCTTCGTGTTTCTGTCGCAAGTGCTGGCAACGACCACCGCCTTGGCGCTAACGAAGCTCCTCCTGCCATTGTTTCCATGTTCCTCGGCGAGGAATTGACCGAAATCATGGAAGCCATTGCCGAAGGTAAGGCTCTTCCTACCAAGGCAAAGGAAAAGATGCAATTGGGTGTGACCTTGCTTCCTCCTTTTGCAAAGGATACCACCGACAGAAACAGAACGAGCCCATTTGCCTTCACTGGTAATAAGTTTGAGTTCAGAATGCTCGGTTCTTCCTTCTCTGTTTCCGGTCCAAACTTCGTTTTGAACACGATTATTGCTGAAAAGCTTGCTGAGTTCGCTGACCTGTTGGAAGGTGCAAAGGATTTCTCCGCTACTCTTTCCAAATTGGTAAAGGAAACCTATATCAAGCACAGAAGAATCGTATTCAACGGCAACAACTACGCAGACGTCTGGGTAGAAGAAGCCGAGAAGCGTGGCTTGCTGAACCTCAAGGCAACCCCCGATGCATTGGAGACTTTCATCAGTGCAAAGAGCATTGCCCTGTTCGAGAAGTTCGGTGTTCTCTCCTCAACCGAGATTCACAGCCGCTACGAGATTGTGCTTGAGAATTACTCAAAGACCGTCAATATTGAGGCTCTTACTCTTATTGATATGGTCCGCAAGCAGATTCTCCCTGCAATCAGCAACTTCTCTGGACATCTTGCCCAGAGCGTACTCAACAAGAAGGCTGCTGTTCCTTCAGTAACTCTCTCCTATGAGACTCAGCTGATCGAAGAGCTCAGCAAGATTGCTGACGGTGTGGATAAGGAAGTATTGGTTCTTGAGCAGGATCTGCTTGAAGCCAAGATGATCGAAGGTGCCAGCCCAGAAAGCCACTTCTATCACGATACCATCCTGCCACAAATGGCTCAGGTTCGCTCACTTTGTGACACCGCTGAGCTGATGACCGACCAGGAATACTGGCCGATCCCAACCTATGAAACTCTTTTATATTCAGTATAAAAAAGCTTTGTGTTTCTTCATTCTGGGGGTCTGGGTTCAGACCCCCTCTTCTTTTCTCTATTTATAAAAGTTCATTCCTTGCATTCTGGAATCATGGGCACTACCATACCTATATATATGTATGACACTTCTGAAAACCAAATAGATATCTCAAATCCTGATGATCTTTTCAGATCCTTGTTCAACATGCTACCCGATCCCTTCTTTGTCGTAGGGGAAGATGGTACGTATCTTGAAGTGCTGGGAGGAACAGAACGTACACTATACGATGATGGTGTTCCCTTGAAAGGCAAGAATATCTATGAGTTCATGCCCCATACGTTTGCCGATATGTTCATGACTCAGATACGCCGTACCATGGAGATGGGATCGCTAAACACCTTCGATTACAAATTGGAAACAAGTACGATTACTTTGACCACGAAGAATGGACCTGGCGGCCAGCACTGGTTTGAAGCCCGCATGTATCCTTTGGAGAAGAAATATAAAGGACAACGGGCAGTTTCGGTTATGCTTATCAACATTACCGAGCGAAGGAATTTGTACAAACAGCTACAAAAGCTTTCATATCAGGATCCATTGACCGGTCTCTATAATCGCCGGTATTTCATGCAACGTGTGGGTTTGCATCTGACTCAGAACAGCAAGGCACATATCCTTATCTGTGATATTGATAATTTCAAGAACATCAATGATACATGGGGGCATTTGGCAGGAGACAAAGTGCTGAGGGAATTCTCAAGAAGGGCTAAAGTGGTGCTTCAAAACAGTGATGCGATTGCACGAATCGGAGGGGACGAGTTTGTCATTGCACTTACCGATAAAAGTGATAGAGAAGCACTCGAAATTGCCGAGCGTCTAAGAATCCGAATTGCCGAAGAGCCATTTTATTACCAAGACATAGCAATACAAGTACATGTCTCAATTGGGGTGGCTCCTGTGAAGGTTGGTGCCCGTTCTGCAAAAGAATTGATAGGTGAGGCAGATAGGGCACTCTATCAGGCAAAAGCCGCAGGGAGAAATCGCGTAAGTCTACGATCAGAGCTGAGCTGAAAGCCACTTCCTTGACAGCTGATAAAGGCCGTCCTACCATATATATACCACAAGGAGGTGTGTGTATGGGAATCATTACCATTTCTCGACAAATTGGTAGTGAAGGAACCTTCATCGCCAAACACGTAGCTGAGCAACTGGGTATGAGTTTTGTGGACAAGCAGGACATCGAGAAAGTCATGCATGAGTATGGCTTCAGCGGTTTTGATGAAGTCTACGACACGCTTCCCACCTTTTGGGAACGCTTCGATCATCATCGGTACCGCACCATCGATTTTTTGCTTGAGGTCATGCGAGCTTTTTCAAAGGTAGGAAATGTAGTACTACTAGGTCGCGGTGGCTTCGGCTTATTGCAAGGGTATACTGATGTACTGAATGTACGGATCAAAGCCCCTCTGCAACTAAGAGTCCAACGAAAACAAGCGGAGCGAGGCGGGACCGAAGCCCAAGCAAGGGCTGCCTTGATTGAGCAGGACTTGGTACGTGCCTCATTCGTGCAATCGGATCTTCAGTACAACCAGAACGATACATCGATGTTCGATCTTGTGATCGATACAGGGATTGTACCGCCTGAGACGGCTGTGTTATGGATTTCCGATGCGTATCAGCAGCTGATGAAACATCCGAGAATCGACGCAAAGACCAGCCGTGCTGATCTGAGTGTTGATTCTGTGTTGTTGAAGCTGGTTGAGAACATGCTTGGATCCGAGGCTACATGACCTGGAGGTTCTGAGTTGAAGTTTTACGGTTAGCAGGAACAATGTTATTTGTGTTCCCGTTTTTCCCGTAAGCTTAGATATGCATGCTATCAGCTTTGCAAGTTCCTCTTTTTATAGTACTGTACAGCCTCTTGTGCAGACAGCATTCGACGGGTGGAGTACAGTAAGGCATGGATGTGATTGAGTATTTAAAAAATAAGGATGCAATTGCGTATAGGGATATCATCGAACCTCTTGAAGAAGGTATCGGTGATATTCTGTTATCTAATGAGGATGGTATCCTGATACGAGTCAAAGGCGCTAGTTATCATGTTGTGATTTTCAACGAACAAGAGCTAGCACGATTTCTTCCGCTTATTCTGAAACGAGATCAACCGATCAGCATCCACGATGGTGCATTGGCTACCTATTTCAAAGATCAAGGAACACGCATGTTCCTTGCCTGCAACCAAGCAGTCTATACAAGCAAAGAAAGATTGGAACTTGATGATGAAGTCCCCATTAGACCCCTTACGGAAGCTGACTTACAAACAGTCCTGGATCATTATGTTATTGATGACGAAGAATACATATTGGATCGTATCAGAAGCGGGGTTATGATAGGAACTGATGTCGATGGTCACTTGGCTGCATTCATGGGCAGGCATACCGAGGGAGCTATGGGATTGTTACACGTTTTGCCCCAGTTTAGGAGGCGGCATCTTGGACAAGCCTTGGAGAAAGCATATATAAATAGGTTGCTTGATGAAGGGCGAACTCCCTTTTGTCAGGTAGCAATAGGAAATACTGCTTCGATTGAACTCCAAAAAAAGCTAGGATTGACTTTCTCAGATGAAATAATTTACTGGTTCAATTAATATTTATACATAAATTTGTGAAAATATATGCAGAGTATCTAGTCAAAAGCAAAGATTTTTGTATAATTATACCACTACTGATTTATTTT
>QJZS01000016.1 GCA_003247345.1 Spirochaetales bacterium | reverse complement strand
GATTGACAGTTCGTATGAACGTAATCAGAGTTCATCGTTCCAACTCAAGGCAATTCAAGTCCCTGGTTTTATTGAAGGTGTGAAGTTGATGACTGTAGGTTCCAAATATCGATTCTGGATTCATCCAAATCTTGCCTATGGCTCAGAGGGGACTCAGACCATTGAACCCAATACGCTTTTAATCCTTGAGGTTGAACTCAAAGCCATTAAAGAGAGCCAGTAAGCCGGTCCAGGATTGAGAGCAATGTAGTATGGGTATAGGTCGGATGGATTAAAGGGGTGCTTTGTTTGCCGCCCAGATTCAACCAAAGTGTGTCCATTCCGCTGCCGGCAATGTCACTTGATAGGCTATCTCCAATCATCAAGGTTTCAAACTTTCTTTCCATAAGGCCGGTCTTTTCAAACATGTAGGTAAAGTATCGTTGATCCGGTTTTTGGAAGCCCAATTCCTCGCTGATGAAAATATGTTTAAAATATTTGCCTATATTTGAGACTTGAATTCTGCCTCTCTGTATGTTGGATATGCCGTTTGAAGCGAGAAACAGGGTGTATCCTCTACTGCGTAACGTTTCCAATACTTCAATGCTATGTTCAAACAGGATACCTTGGTGGGAAAGCTCTGTCTCATAGGTTTTACTGAGCAACTTTGCATCCAAATCGAGATGAACTTCTGCAGCAAAACGTTTGAAACGTTCAACTTTCAAGTTCTCCAAGGTAAGCAATCCTTTCTCAAATTCCTGCCAACATCCTTGGTTGCAATGGTTGTAGAGTTTTGCATGCTCATCGGAAAAACCAAGTCCTAAAGACGTTTCCATATTCCTGAATGCATTGTATTCAGCTTGGTCAAAATCAAAAAGAGTTCCATCTGCATCGAAGAAAAGATAACGGTACATGGTAATTCATCCTTTACTTGTGACTTTGTTCTCTGTACCATAAAGAAAAACAGTGCAATTGCACAAGAGTGCAAGGCAAGGAGCCATGTATGCAGGACACTTTCTTAAAACGCCATCTGAATATTTCCATTCTCATCGGAGCCGTATTGGTAATCCTGGGAATATTTTTGATGTTTCAACAAGAGGAATTTGTTAAGATTTTCATTTCATTGCTTGGGATTTTTCTTGTAATCTCAGGGGTTTCCAATTTGTCTTCTTTGCGTCGCCTGACTTTAGGAAAGAGAAGTAAAACTGTAACCATCATTAAAGCTATCGTCAGCGTGGTAGTGGGCGTAATTGCAGTCATACTACCGTATTCAACTGCTACAGTCAGTTGGACGGTCTTGTTGTATATCATAGCAGCCCAACTGGTTATTTCCTCAGTTGTTTCATTCTTTGATGCTGTGATGATGAGAAAAGCAGACTTTTCAGTCTCTTTTCTGTATTCCGAAGGTATTGCATCGTTGGTGATTGCCGTTCTTTTGTTCGTTTTCCCGCAGCAAATCGGAAGCATGCTGCTCAAGATTGTCGGGCTTCTTTTGATTTTCAGTGGTGGTGCAATGGCTTTTTGGTCTGTACGCATCAAGAAAATCAACAAACAGTTCCAAGCTGAGACGATTGAGGCTGAAGCTGAGATTATCCAGACGGATAATTAAGGAATCAAATACGTTGCGCTGATGCCGTAGCGGGCGATTCCCATACTATCTTCGACGGATTCGCCTCCTATGGTAAGCATGCTACTGCTCATCGGCAAAATCTTTCTGCTGTATAGGTAGTCTACCCGTTCTTTCAGGTCGCCTTTTATGAATGTGTTCCCTGCATCGGTATCAGAAGAGAAGTGAGTGAGGCGATAGGTGTCATAGAAGCCTTTCTCTTCGAGCATATTGGATAGCGGCCAAATGTAATCAATCTGACGATATTCTATCGGGCTGAAAGAGTTCCAATCCTGATATGACGGCTCGTACAAGCTTGCTCCTATGAGTGTTGGTTCTGTGATGGCAGCTTCGCTAATAATTGAATTCAAAGTTGCTTCTCTTGGTTTTGAAATACTTTTTTGTACTTCTTGCCAATTGCCACCTCCAGAGAAGCTGGAGAACACTTCATACTCAGGAAGATCGGCTAATGCTAGGCGAATTGTCTTGGTTTTGCTGAATTTTACGCTGGCACTATGAGTGTTTGAAGATACAACTTCATACTTAGTAAGGATGGCTCCGCCCTCTACCAATACGGCATTGCGTCTCAGTTCTTTTACGAGTGCTATTACATTTTGCAAGTTACCCGTGACAAAGATCACGGGGTAATCCAAGTCAGCTATGCTGCTGGCTACTTGGTGCGCCATCGCTTCGTCCGTCCATACCCCATCATCGAGCGGGAGCATCAAAGCCCTTAGTTGATCGGTTTCGCCAGCAAGGATGATAGATTCGCTGGTCTTATACAGGCGGGGGAAGGTAAGCTTGTCCAAAGAAGGGATCTGTTGGTATTCAGCTTGCAGTTCAGCTTGGCGTTGTAGTTCAAGTTGTGCTTGTTCTTCCTTCGCTTGGACTGCCTGCTCTTCTTGTGCTTTGAATCCTTCATTTTCCGTCTGCAAGGACTCAATTTTAGCCTTTAGTTGCTCAATATTCGCATCTTCGTAAGTTGCCAGTGATTCTTTAGTGTCCTGTAGCTCAGTAGCTATTTCAACAGCACGTGCAGATAATTGATCATAGGATGTTTGCAGGGACTCAAGAGCTGCTGTCGTATCAGCCAAACTTTGTGTAAGTTCAGTTCGTTTTTGTTCTGAATCTGCCAAGCTTGCTTGGTTCTCTTCAAGCATCGCTTGAAGATCTGACTTCTCTTTCTGGAGGTCAGCAATATCTTGTATTGCCATTTCATATTTTTCTAACAAACTCTTTTCTTGTGCTGCTTCTACTACCGCCTGATTCTTCGCTTCAAGTACGGAGTATTTGGTTTCAAGCGACTCGCTTGCTACGGGTTCAGGTATTTGAATGGTTTCTTTTGCTGAACGGGCAGTATAGGTTTCACAACCTGCGAGAAGGGTAAGGATAATTAGAATGAGTGGCAGTGCAAGCTTTTTTTTCATGCTGATCTCTGTTTCCTTAGAAGTTGAAGAAAGCCTCAGCTTTTGCTTTGGCCTTTGCTTTTTTATCTGATTCCTGCTCAGAATCTTCTCCGAGCATGAAAGAGTCACAAAAATTTGCCCCTTCCTTGTCTTCAATGTACTGTTCTACGCCCTCAAGACAATCATGATACACACCTGGACTGTAGAAACGGCAGTTTACACAACTGTGCAAGCTCTTGGAGCAGGATGGACATACGGTATAATAGCCAATACTGAGCAACGGGTCGATGGGGGTGTGACAGTGATGGCATGCACGCATTTTAGAACTCCAGCTTTTTTCCATACTCGAGCATCTCAGCTCCAGCATAGGTCTCCTTTGTCATTGGGATGCTCTTTTTGTCATTCTTATAACGGGGGATGATATGCAGATGAAGATGTGGTACTTCTTGTCCGCTTTCCTTGCCGTTATTGATGATCAAGTTCGTTGCATCACAACCTAGTTTCTCCCTAAGAATGCCATCAGCTTTCTTGGCAATTTGCATCATGTGAGCAAGAATTTCGTCTGGGCAACTGCCTACTGTCGGGTACGGCTCATTTGAAATGATGAGTAAATGACCTTTGCTGACAGGATTGATATCAAGGATTACAAAACAGTATTCATCCTTGTGTAGTGTAACTGAAGGGATTTCGCCGTTCAGGATTTTAGTAAAAATCGTTTCCATGACATACCTCTGCGCTATTGTATCACACAAGTATCGAGTCGGAAAAGGATTGTATTGGGAAAAGGGATTGCACAAAAAACCGAGATATACTATTATCCACAAGGTGCGCTGGGCTAACGATGCCCATATGTTTCCAGTTCTAATCCCTAATAAAGGTAACCTGATGTGTGCTAGGGAGTAAGAACTCCAAAATCAGGAATATCGGAATGCTACAGGGAAATCTGTGGACTCGTAATTTATTCTATATTTATAGAGGTTATAAAGAATGGCTGACTTGCAAAACTTGAGGAATATCGGAATTAGTGCCCACATTGACTCGGGTAAAACTACTCTTACCGAACGCATCCTCTACTACTGCAATAAGATCCACGAAATTCACGAAGTTCGTGGTAAGGATGGCGTTGGTGCTACCATGGATAGCATGGAGCTTGAACGCGAGAGAGGTATCACGATTGCCTCTGCTGCAACAAACGTTACCTGGAAGGGTACTGAGATTAATATCATCGATACTCCGGGACACGTTGACTTCACCATTGAGGTAGAACGTTCATTGCGTGTTTTGGATGGTGCTGTGTTGGTTCTTTGTTCTGTCGCTGGCGTACAGAGCCAGTCCATCACTGTTGACAGACAGATGAAGCGCTACCATGTTCCCCGTATTGCTTTTGTTAATAAGTGTGACCGTAGCGGTGCAAACCCCTACCGTGTTAAGAACCAGCTTATCGAGAAGCTCGGTCTGAATGCTGTATTGATGCAGATCCCCATTGGTCTTGAAGACAAAATGGAAGGTGTTGTTGATTTGATCAGCATGAAGGCTCTCTACTTTGATGCCGGTCCAAACAATGACCAGGTACGTGAGGCTGAAATTCCTGCTGAACTCTTGGCAGAAGCCGAGTCAAAGCGCGAAGAGCTGCTTGATGGTGTTTCCATGTGCTCTGACGAGTTGATGGAAGCAATGCTTGAAGATGCTGTAACCGAAGATGTAATTCGTAAGGCAGTTCGCGAAGCTACTATTGCTTTGCAGCTTTGTCCTGTCTTCATCGGTAGTGCATATAAGAACAAGGGCATCCAACCCATGCTCGATGGCGTTCTCAGTTACTTGCCAAATCCAACTGATGTTACCAATAGGGCATTGGATCTTGATAAGAACGAGGAAGAGGTTGTTCTTACTTCCGATGATGATCTTCCTACTGTTGCTTTGGCATTCAAGCTTGAAGATGGACAGTATGGCCAGTTGACCTATATCCGTGTATATCAAGGTAAGATCAAAAAGGGTGACGAACTTTACAACACCAGAAGTCATAAAAAATTCCGTGTTGGTCGTTTGATCAGAATGCACGCTGCTGCAATGGAAGATTTGAACGAAGCAGGTTGTGGCGAAATCGCTGCTCTCTTCGGTATCGAATGTGCAAGTGGTGATACCTTCTGTGATCCGAAGTTGAACTACTCCCTTTCCTCCATGTTCGTTCCAACTCCTGTTATCTCCTTGGCAATCACCCCAGTGGATAAGAAGGCAGCTGACAACATGGGTAAGGCATTGAACCGCTTCACCAAAGAGGATCCGACTTTCCGTAGTTTTGTTGACCCAGAGTCCAACCAGACCATCATCCAGGGCATGGGTGAGTTGCACCTTGAAGTCTATGTTGAGAGAATGAAGCGCGAGTACAAGGCTGAGGTTGAAATTGGTCAACCTGAGGTTGCATACCGTGAAGCTATCACCCAGCGTGCAGACTTTAACTACACTCACAAGAAGCAGACTGGTGGTTCCGGTCAGTATGCTCGTGTTGCTGGTTACATTGAACCACTTCCTGAGCCAGCTGAGGGTGAAGAACTCAAAGATTATGAGTTCATTGACGAAATCAAGGGTGGATCAATTCCTACCGAATATATTCCTTCCTGTGATAAGGGCTTCCAGACTGCAATCAAGAAGGGTACTCAGGTTGGCTTCCCAGTTATTGGGGTAAGGGCAGTAATCAACGACGGTGCTTGGCACCCAGTTGACTCTTCTGACCAGGCTTTCCAGACTGCAGCTCTTGGTGCTTTCCGTGATGTCTTCGAGAAGGCCAAACCGGTTATTCTTGAGCCTATCATGAAGGTTGAGGTTGTTGCTCCCAATGAGTTCCAAGGTTCTGTATTTGCTTCTATCAACCAGAGACGTGGTTTGATTGTTAGCTCAACCGAAGACAACGCAATGAGCACTGTTATTGCAGAAGTTCCTCTTTCTGAAATGTTCGGGTATTCCACGGTTCTTCGTTCACTTACCCAAGGTAAGGGCGAGTTCACCATGGAAATCGGCAAGTACGGTAAAGTACCTGCTGGTGTTTCAGAACAATTGAAGAAGGATTATCAAGCAAAGAGAAGTCAGAAGAATTAATTACACTGACTTGACTTAGCTAAGCCCCCTGAAAGACTTGTTTCTTTTGGGGGGTCTCTTTATAGCCATATCCTGTAAAAAATTTCCCTTTTGCAATTTTCCATAGTATACTGAGGTTGAACCTAATTAATGCTTGGAGGTGAGCGCTATGGTAATTCAAGAGTTAAATGAACTGAGTCCACTTCGTGTTTTTGAACAGTCTTTGGATGGTGGACTCGGTCGGGGGAATCTCGGTGTCCTGGTTTCTCGACATGGTGTTGGCAAGACGGCCTGCTTGGTCCATCTAGCAACAGACAAGCTACTCAGAGGTGAACATGTCATTCACGTTTCTTTCTCTGGGAATGTAGAACATGTAATCAACTGGTACAAGGAGGTCTTCAAGGAGGTATCTGATGGCCGTCCTCTAGATGATGCAGCTACAGTGTACAACAATATCCTTAGCAACCGTGTAGTAATGAATTTCAGTCAGGAAAACGTAACGATCGATAAGGTCCTTTCCAGTCTGGAAACATTGATCAAGCATGGAAGCTTCAAAGCTGATGCCATTCTATTTGATGGGTATAAGCTAACAGTGGCAACAGAAGATGATGTTCGCAAGATTAAGGAATTTGCAAAGAACATGAATTTGGAAGTATGGTTCAGCGTATCTCCAATTCGTTCTGATGTAGAATACGATGTGTACGGTGTTCCAAATACCATGCATAAATATGTTGATTTGATTGATGTCCTCATTGGCCTTATTTACAATGAGGAGCGCGATAAAGTAGTAATGACTGCCGTGAAATCTCATGACGGGATGGTAGACAAGCCTATGGGTGTAAGTCTGGATCCCAAGACCATGCTCATTTCCAAGTAGTGTTCAGATGAAGGCCGCCTGTGCGGCCTTCATTGTTCCATTACGATATTAACAAAAAAGCCAGCTGCTGTTTTAAAGTAGCTGGCTTTTTCCATTCTCAGATTATGGGTAAATATTAGATAGGATTGACCATCAAGTTTTCTCCTTGCACCCCGGCAGGGACCCCTTGGCTGGTAAGCTGAACTCTATCTGGGTGAGCGATGATCCATTTATTCTTTTTCAGCAGAAGTTGACTTTCTGGATCGCTGGATTCGTTTTTGGCTTTCGTTTCCTCATCCGTCAAGGATTCGTTGGTGAACCTTGGCAGAATAATCAAGGATTTGAAACCTTCCTTATAGACGGAGCAAGGTGCAAGGTGCATTACCAAAGGATCTATGATGCATACAGAACCCTTGGGAAAGTAGAATAATTCCGTGTTGAGGGTACCGACACGGCTGAAGTCCTCCAAACTATGGTATGGGGTGAGAAACTGTAGGCAGTCAGTGACGGCTACAAAAACTTCAGGACTTTTATGATACTCCATACCGTTTATTGTGCTGTTTTTACCACTACAGTGCCCGATTTCATAATCCATGCCACCGAAACAGTTCTTGAAAGCCTCTGCACCTTCTGTTGCTTCAAACTTTTCAACAGAAGTGACGTATTGTGTGCCCATCTGATCAGGAAGGGTGATGAACTTGTCAGCTACCTCAATGAGTTTGGTTGCATCGATTTCTTCGAGAACCCTTCCATACATCTTGAATCGTGAGCAACTGATTTTATGTATCTTTTTTGTGGGATTTGCCAAAGTAAGTTCCTTTGGAACTTGATAGGAAATTGTTTGCATTGCTACCTCCTTTAGAATACAAGCATGAAGATGCCCGTAATCAACAACATGGCGAATACGAGCAGAGAAAAACGCCTGCTGTCTACCTTATCATGAACTTTTTCCCCAAAAAAGATGCCCAACAGGACAAATGGGATAAGAATACCAGTTTTTATTGTCACATCCTTAGTGAAAGACCCCTCTATCAGGTACGTGGAAAGAATAATTGTGTTCAAGGTGGTCCAGAGCAAGCACAGTGTTGCACGGAAGGTTCCTTTGTCTCTCAGAGTTCTCGATGCATACAAGACCACCAATGGTCCCCCAGAGGAGAAGATACCGTGGACGATGCCTCCAATGAACAAGAGTAGGTAGTAGGGGATTGCTCCTTTCTTTGTAAGGACAGGAGGTTCCTCTTTCTGTGTACTAAGTTTATATAGCTGAACTACCGAAACAATCACGATAAAGACAGCCAACATCATAAACAACGAGTCATTCTGTTGGGCTCGAAAAAGATACATGCCGATGGGCATACCGAGCAACATGAAGAAGGCTATGATGCCAAATTGCTTGAAATCAATTTTCTTGAACTTGGTTATGACAAAATAGAGTGCCAATAACCAAGCAAGAACCGTCATGGATTTTACTGCCGTCTTGACTCCTAGTAAAGCTGAGACGAATGGCATACCAAGAACGGTGCATCCGAACCCTGTGATTGCTTCCAGAGTGTGGGTTACCAGGACCACAAGACCAGCGAGAAATAGGCTCATGCTCACAGTTTTTTCTCCAGTATTGTGTGCAAAGTTTCTGTGGACAATGGAGGTGTTTGATTGTGCAGCTTTGGATCGTCAAACGATCTGGCGAACAGGGAGTCCAATTGTTCCAAGCTTAGTTGTACGCCTATGGAAGAGAATGACTTTGGCAATTGCAATTCCTCTGTCAAATCCTTGATATCCTGTCTCAGTTGGGCGACCAACGATTCTTCGGTTTCAAGATTTGGATGGAAGTGTTTGCTTATCAAGGCTAGTTCTGCTTTATTCGATTCTGCAGTGCAAGCCCAATCATAGACTTCTAATAAGGTGAAAGCACATGCAAGGCCATGGGGGACATGCCATTCTTCGGAAAGAATGAAGGAAATTGCATGTCCAGCTGCAGTTCCTGTCATATTGAAGGCAATACCAGCAGCACAGGAAGCTTCGAACATCGACTTTTGCAAAGGTCGTCTGTTTTGTTGCTTATTCAGTATTGCTCTGTAAAGCAGTGGTAATTGTTCAAGCACGTCGATTGCAGCCTGACGAGCCACGCTCCGGGTAACAGGATTGCTGTTCTTGTTCCAGATGGATTCAAGCGCATGATCCAATGCATCGAGTCCTGTTGCAGCACACAAGGAAGGGGGAAGCCCATCAAGCATCGACGAAATTAGGATTGCTGTGTGGGCACTCATCAGAGGAGATCCAAGCGTGTATTTTCTTCCTGTCTCATCAGTATAGACCCCAACTTTCGTCACTTCTGAACCAGTTCCTGCCGTGGTAGGAATGAGAACCAGGGGAAGATTCTTTTCTGTAATCTTACGCTTTGGCTGGTTGCCTAGATATTCGGTTAGATTACCTTTATTTGTAGAGAGCATAGCCAGTGCCTTTGCTGAGTCCAGTACGCTTCCCCCTCCAATGGCAATGATCACGTCGCTTCCTGCAAATGAGGGGTTGTTGAACATAGCCATGATGTCCTCACATCGGGGATTTGGTTGCACCTGATCGAACACAGAAAGACTGCACAGCTTCGAAAGTTCTTCGATTAGGGCAGTTTTCTTGGGAATAGGGGCATTATCTGTGACAAGAGCTATGGAAAGGTTGTCCATTTTGTTTGCCACATATCCGAGGATGGAATATAAAAGAGAAGCATCCATATCCTCATAGCTGAGGATATGGACAGGACTTAGTACACTGGCGATCATTTGAAGTTCTCCTTCTCAATTTCGATTACCTGGTTGAAGGCGTTGGTCAAAAAGTCCTTTTTGAATTCCATCTTCTGGGTAAAGGACATGGCAAGCCAGGCATCGACGATCTGGGTTCCTACAAATGGGGCGGTGATCCAGCCACCGAGAGTGATTACATTGGCGTTGTTGACAATCTTGGAACGCTCGGCACTGAAGATATCATCGACAACACAGGCATAAATGCCCTTGTATTTGTTGGCGACAATGGCCATTCCCTGACCTGTCCCACAAATGAGGATTCCTTTTTCAGCTTCACCGTTTTGGAGGGCTTTTGCTACCTTTGGAGCCTGAATGAAATAGGGCTGGGGTTTATCTTCGCTTTCGATACCGAAGTCGATCAACTCATAACCCTGTTCGCTGAGATGTTTTACAATTTCTTTCTTCAAAGGAAAGCCTGAAAGGTCACTGGCAATGGCAATTTTCATATTTTCACTCCTTAATTTTTTGCTTTGACAAGGGATGTAGCCTGTTTGGCTATTTCCTCTGCAGTCATCTTGTAATACTGTTGCAGCCAGTCAGGGGTTGCAACTTGACCAAATTCATCTTGAACCCCAACCATGGCGATTCTTGTGGGATGGACGAGGCTGAGATAATTAGCCACGGAAGCACCAAGACCACCGGAAACTTGATGATTCTCCGCAGTCACGATGCATCCCGTTTTCTTGGCGTATGCAAGAACGAGCTCTTCATCCAATGGTTTTACGGTATGCATGTCGATAACAGCAGCGGAAATACCTTGTTCGGAAAGGATGGACGCAGCCTTGAGAGCTTCCGGAACGAGTATTGCCCCCAATGCAATGATGGTTACATCGTTTCCGTCTAACAAGACTTTGCCCTTTCCAAGTTCAAACTTCTCACCAGGTTGGTAGATCATTTTGATTGGTTTTCGATGAAGTCTCATGTAGGTACAGCCTTGATGTGCGGCACATTCCTTTACAAGTGCTTCAAGCGATACAGGGTCTGAAGGTTCGAGGATCGTGAGACCTGGAATCAGCTTCATCATGCCGATATCTTCAAACGGCATGTGTGTGCCACCGTTGAAGCCTGCAGAAATTCCAGGGTCAGTTCCAACGAGCTTTACGTTCAAGCCGGCGTAGTTGGCCGAGATGAAGAACTGGTCAAATACTCTGCGTGAGGCAAAGCAACCAAAGGTAGCTGCGAACGGAATCTTACCCCCAGCGCTAAGTCCTGCACTGACGCCAACCATATTGGATTCGGCAACGCCTACATCTACGGAGCGTTCAGGGAATACATCCTTGAATCGCATAGTACCACTGGCTTTCATCAGGTCAGCTTCTACTACCATGATCGCCGGATTTTCTTTTGCCAAGTCGATGAGGGTGTCACAGTACACCGCTCTCATTTCTTTTGATTCCATACCTAATCTCCTTAGCCCAACTCGGCGATTGCCTTGTTGGCAACAGTCAGGTCAAAATTCATATTGTGGTTTGAAGCAAGGCCTTCGCAGAATGCAGCACCCTTGCCCTTGATAGTGTCAAGAATAATCATTGAGGGTTTACCCGTCTGTTTCTTGGCATTCTCGATAGCTTGGTGCATGGCGCTGATATCATGGCCATCGACTCTCTGGGTATACCATCCAAAGGTACTCCATTTGCCTTCGATATCCCCAAGGCTCATAATTTCATCGATGGTTCCATCGATTTGCAATTTGTTGTAATCGGTAAATGCAATGAGGTGGTCCAATTTATATTGGGCGGCAAACATTGCGGCTTCCCAGTTCTGTCCTTCCTGGGATTCGCCGTCACCGATGATTGCGTATACATATTTCGGGTTTTTATCAATTCTATTAGAGAGAGCAAGACCACAAGCGGCGGATAACCCTTGTCCAAGGGATCCTGTTGACATATCGATGCCGATGGTTTTTGTACGGTCGCAGTGGCTGGGAAGATTCGTGCCCCCTTGGTTCAGGGTATCAAGTTCCGAGAGGGGGAAGAAGCCTTTGAGTGCGAGGGTGGAATAGAGTGCAGGTCCTGCATGCCCTTTGGAAAGTACGAGTAGGTCTCTCTCTTCCCACTGTGGATTTTTTGGGTCCACTTTCATTTCCTGCGAATAAAGAAGAGCAAGTATGTCAGCGATTGACAGCGCCCCCCCAATATGTCCGACGCCAAGGTTGCCTATGGTATACAGGGTTTTTTTTCTGATTTCCTTTGCAAAATCTTGGACTTTTTCGATTGCTTGAGGTGTAAGCATCTTGTATCCTCTCTTTAGTTACTTAGTGAAAGTAAATATAATCCATGATATTATGAGTTGTCAAGGACAAGTTTTGATGTTTTTACTGGGTAGGGTTTGCGAAACCCGCACGAGAACTACTGATGAAGGCATGGAGCATTGCCTGCATAATTCTAAGGCAAGAGTTCGCGCTGTGCATTTCAATGGTATGGTTATTGAAAAGTGTCAAAAGTAATCTATATTAGATAGAAAAAGGGGAGAGAATCATGATTGAGCTGAAAAATGGGGACAATCATTTAGTGATTAATGAAGATTGTGGGTTAACCGTGCAAAGTTGGAGGCATAGAGATATCGAACGCTTAGTTTTCGATGAAGCGAGAATCAAAGCCCGTAGGACGAGCGGTATTCCTGTTTTATTCCCTACTCCTAATCGAGTCAAAGATAACCATTTCTTGTTTGAAGGGAATCATTACCCAGGTATCATGCATGGACAGGCTCGATTTGAAAGATTTGAAATAACTGAACGCTCTCCCAATTCCTGTACAGGGGTTCTTCGAAATAGTGTTGGATCGGAGATGCACAAATCGTTTCCGTTTCTGTTTGAACTGATTGTAGAGATTGTACTTGGGGAATCAGGTATTACCTGGAATTTTGCAATTGAGAATCGTGATACTAAAAATCTTCCATTCGGGATTGCCATCCATCCTTATATTAAGAAACAAGGCCTGACAAAAATAGTCTGTACTGCAGAATATGCAATGCACAATGATGAGAATCAGCTTCCTGACGGAAACTTGGAGCCTTCTGTTCTTGCCTCCGTAACAAATGTTGATGCACTTAATCTGGATACCGTTTTTTATTCGGATAAAGAATCTGTTACAACAAAACTCTATACCGGAAAGGAAATATATACTTTCTCAGGAACTGATGAATTTCACCATACTGTTATCTATACACCAAAAGGGGAATCATTTGTTTGTATTGAGCCCCAGTCATGCAGTACAGACTGTATGAATCTATTCACAAAAGGTTTCGAGAAAATTTCTGGGCTTCAAGTACTGGCTCCACAAGAAAGAATCGAGGAATCGGTTAGCATTAAAATCCTATAATTTTAGTTAGATTTTATTCGATAAATAAAAAAGTTGACAGATTTGTAATATGCGTGTTTTACTTACTTTATGAAAAAAAATAAAAGGAGTTTGTAAATGAAAAAGGGTTTTGTATTGATGTCGCTTCTATTGGTTTTGCTTCCTGCATTCATTTTTGCCCAGGGTGGAACGGAGGAACCGGCTGCTGTAAGTGGGAATTTTTTTGATACAACTGTCAAAATCATCATCCCCTATGGTGCCGGAGGAACTCATGATGTAGTATCAAGAAAATTTGCTGAAGTTGGGTCAAAATACACAAACGCTCCTATTGTTTGTGAGAATGTCACAGGTGGAGACGGTATTGTAGCGGCAACGCTTTTTACTAAAAAAGATCCGAATGTAAAAGAGTTACTGACAACATCTTATGGCCTTTGGTACCAAAAGATTGTTAAGGGCGATGCTCTCAAGCTTGATTTGGACGAAATTCAACCAATTGGGGCTTTTGATGATAGAAGTTATCTCCTCTATGTTCGTGCAGATTCCCCATACCAGACTCTTGATGATTTAATTGCAGAATCCAAGAAAAGAACAATCGTATGTTCTGCAGGTGCTGTAGGTTCTGATGCTCATCTTTGCTTCGGTGGCCTTATCAACCAGGCTGGTGGACAGAGCAAGATTGCTTCCTATGAAGGTGGGGCAGAACAGATAAACGCTATGATCAATGGTGAAGTGGATTGCTTTGTTGGTACCCCTCAGGTAGGTCAACAATATCTGGAGACTGGAAAAGCAAGAGCTTTGATCTGCTTCAAAGACTTCGATTACGAAGGATTCAAAGATAGCCTTGGTTTGGTTGTTCCTAACTGTGCCGATGCTGGCTATCCAGGCTCTGCAATCACTGGTGGTGGTTTCTTGAGTGTTAGAACTGGTGCAGATCCTCAGATCGTTGCTGATGTTGAAGCATTGATCAGAAAAGTCTGGGCAGATCCTGAATTCAGAAATTACACTACAGAGATCGGCTTGAATATTTATGAAAGTTATGGTGCTGATCTTATGGCACATATCAAGGAAGCTGAAACAAACGCAAAGGCTGCAGCTAAATCCTTAGGACTGATTAAATAACTATACAGAGTGTTATTCGGAGGGATTCTATCAGAATCCCTCCATGACTTTAAAAGTGAGAAAAAGTAATTATGAGAGTTCGATCAAATCTTGTCAGTGGAATCATTTTCATTGTATTTGGTGCTGTCCTGTTATTATTGATGGATAGCCAAATAATTGTATACGGCGATGTAAAATTTATCGAAAGTGCAAAAGTCATCCCATTTTTTGTTGAATTGCTGATGATAGTTTGCGGTGCCATTTTGATAATCCAGAGTTTATTCCTGAAAAAAGAAAAATACGTAGAAATCTGCTGGGATGAGCAAAAATATGCTTTGACCATGATTGGAATATTTGCAGTATTTGCGGCTCTCATTTATTTTACCGGATTTATAATTGGAGGTATTGGATTCATCGTTATGATGGCCCTTTTCTTCAAGAACAGAAATCTTGTTCACATTTTGATCCTGACGGTCATGGTGATATTCATTTATTTCCTCTTTACACAGGTTTTCCATATCAGTTTGCCAAGGTTTGGGGAGGTACGATAAGATGGATAACATTGCTTTACAAGTCCTCGGACAAGTTTTTACCCTGCAAAATGGATTTTTTGCGATCGCAAGCGTATTCCTTGGGATTATTATCGGGGCAATCCCCGGTTTGACGGTAACCCTGGGTATTATTCTTTTCCTTCCCCTTACATATGGGATGACTCCAATTACCGCTATCATAGCGCTGCTAGGTATATATGTAGGTGGCTGTTATGGTGGATCTATTAGTGCAATTCTGATAAATATACCTGGTACGAATTCTGCCTTAGCCACAACATTAGATGGCTATCCTCTCGCAGCACAAGGTAAAGCAAACAAAGCTTTGAGTACTTCCTTGTTTGCATCGGTAGTTGGAGGATTCTTAGGCTCTGTCATTCTTCTTTTTGCTGCTCAGCCAATAGCAACGATGGCTGCAAAATGCAGGTCTCCGGAATATTTTTCCCTTGCAATTTTCGGACTAACTGTTATAGCAGGAGTAAGCGGAGACAGTATAGTCAAAGGAATTATATCTGCTTGTATAGGCATTTTCATCTCTTGTATTGGACTTGAAAGTCTATCAGGCACACTCCGATACACCTTCGATTCATTGCTCTTGTTCTCAGGAATCAGTTTGCTTCCTGCTTTGATCGGTTTGATTGCACTTACCCAAGTATTGTTGAAATCAGTAGAAGAAAAACGTAAGGCTTCAGATCTTGAAAAAGTAGATTATGTAGAGAAATTGAAAGATCCACAGATTAATAAAAAAGAAATAAAGTCCATTATGAAGACAATCTTAAAGTCTACCGGGATAGCGACAGTCATAGGTGCTATGCCAGGTGCTGGCGGTGGGGTGGCTTCATTCCTAAGCTATAACGAGGCACGTAGAACAAGCAAGCATCCTGAAGAATTCGGAAAAGGTTCGCTGGAAGGAATCGCAGCGGCAGAATCCAGTAATAACACGGTAGTAGGGTCAGCAATGATTCCATTGCTTACCTTGGGTATCCCTGGTGATGGTGTTACTGCTATTTTGCTGGGTGCGTTTATCTTGCATGGAATGCAGCCCGGGCCAAAGCTTTTCACAGACCAAGCAGTCGAGACCTATTCAATTATTGTTGGGCTCATCATTTGCAATATTATCCTGTATGTATTGGGTAGATTATTTACTAAACAAATTTCAAAGATTATCAATATTTCATACAAGATACTTGGGGTGGCAATCGCACTGTTTTGTTTTGCAGGAGCTTTTGCAAATAGCGGTAGTATCTATGAAATGCTCTTGATTGTTCCATTGGCAATCGTGGGATATTATCTGGGATTGCTTGGGTTCTCTGTGATTCCCATGATGTTGGGTCTGATTCTTGGTCCTATCGTTGAAGTCAACTTTACCAGAAGCATGATTGTATCGTTTGGTGATCCTCTGATTTTCTTCAAGGAACCTATTAGCTGCTCCATTTTGATATTTGCCTTGGTCTTTACCATTCTGATTATGAGAATGAATAAAAAGATAGAAGGGGAGAACCCCAATTCTGAGGGAATGAGTGAATAGATTGGATCGTAGAATACGCCAATTTCCCTAAAGCTAAATATGCGTATTCCTGATTTGATGGTAATTAAAATAGCCCATATTGAGTACTGCTATTTAGAAAGTGCCGTACTCAACAATGGGTATGAGGTAGAAAAATGTCGAATGTAATGCAAGTAATGTATGTGCCTGTCGGTGTTCCAACCTTTGACTTGGCTGTAGCACAAGATCAATTTGAAAAATCAATCGCACTATTGAAGAGGGTGTATCCTCAGGTAATTGTTCCAGAAGAACCTCTTCTGACAATTCAGAAATTGAATGCTTTTCTCGATGCCAATACGCCCGACTTTGTGATTGTGCAAAACATCACCTTCGCCAATTCGGCCTACATCAGTGAGGTCTTGATGAGATTCAGTTGCCCTCTGATGCTCTGGACCCTCACCGAACCGGTTGTAGATGGCGCTCGTCTTAGACTGAATTCATTAACTGGAGCATATTCTGCTGCCAATACTATGATGCTTTTAGGAAAAGACGATTTTCTCTATGTCTTGGGTAGTCCTGAAGACGAACTGGTTGCAATGAAGATTAAGAACGCCTTGGGTGCAGTTGGTTTGAAGAATGCCCTCAAAACTCTGAAAATGGCAGCAATAGGCCATACTCCACAAGGCTTCGGTTTTGGGCGAGCACTCGACAGTGAATTGCTTAATACCTTTTCCGTTCGATTGGAGAGTATTGAGGCTAGGCAATTAATGGACAAAGCCCGTTCGTATAAAGAAGGTGAGAGTGACCAGTACAAGACACTGCTTGAGCAGAGTAGCTGCAATTGTTCTACGATTCCTGATGAACGTATCGATGGATTTGCGCATCTGATGCATGCTCATATGGACTATGTTAAAGAGAATGGTATCGGCGCTTTAGCATCCCGTTGTTGGCCTGATTACTTCACTGACTATGGAACACCGGTTTGTGCTGTATTGTCACTACTTAACGACGAAGGGGTTGTCTCCTCTTGTGAGTCGGACATCTATGGGGCTCTTTCCTTGTTTGTAGCCAAACAGCTGACCAATAAAAGTTCCTTTTTCGGCGATCCTGTCCATATGGATGAGAAAGCGGGGACTATCACATACTGGCACTGCGGTATGGCCGCTCCATCTTTAGCTCAAAATGGTTGTGCTTGTATTGGTGTGCATCCAAACAGAAAAATCGGACCGGTCATGGATTTTGCTTGTTCCGCTGAGGAAGAGGTTACTGTATTTAGGGTTGGAAGAAAGCCTGACGGGACGTTCCGGTTGTTTGCTGCCCAAGGAAGTGCTCTGGATGTGCCGAAGCAGTTCTCCGGAACCTCTGTTGTCGTAAAAACGTGTAGCGATGCACGTGCAATTGTAGAACAGAGTGTCGTAGCCGGTTGGGAACCTCATTTTGTGGTTGCATACGGTAATATTTTGGAAGCTCTGGCAATGTTTGCAAAGATTATGGGTATAGAATTTTGCAAGTACTGAGGAATCCATTAAGCTAAATGGCAATGGCTTACTCCCTTGAATTCAAGGGAGTATTTTTATATAGAATAATAAACTAATAGGGTAAATTCATTACACACATTGCCTTTTGAAGTTATGTCTGGGTATGAGTGTTGTAATTAATGGATTTTTTCTACTGAACGGTTTAGACTTACCTCATATGGAGAGTAACATGCAAGGAAGCCCATTACGTGCATCAGATTTACGAGTACACAACCAAAAGATAGTTCTTTCTCTAATTCATGCTACTCAAAAGGTTGGTGTTTCTCAATCGGAAATTGTCCAGGCTACCGGTTTGAAAGCGCCGACAATTTTCCGCATTTTCTCCTCGTTGGAAGAAGAGGGTCTCATTACTCCGATTGCTAATGATATTGAAGATGGGGTTGCCATAAAGAAAGGAAGACGACCCGTGAACTTTATTGTCTGCAAGGATGCGAGGTATTCAATAGGACTTGAGTTCTGGGCTGCTTATCTTTCAATCGGAGTGTTTGATTTCCTTGGTGAACGTATATATTCAGCCTTGCAACCGCTTGATGATGGTGTTGATGCACATGAAGTGATCTCCATGATTGTTGAACAGGTAAAAGATATTATACAGAAGCTTTCCATCCCAAAAGAGAAGTTGTTGGGAATGGGCGTGGCAGCCCCCGGTCAGGTTGATCTTACAAATAACACTGTTGCGTACTATCCTCGTATAAATGGAATGAAGAACCTTCCTATAGTCGAACTTTTACAGAGAGAATTGGCAATTCCTGTAATCTTGCACAACAACTGTTCTGCTCTTGCCTTCAGTGAATATCGTTATGGTGATTTTGACCACAAAGGTTCAATGTTTACCTTCTTGTTGAGGACAGGAGTGAATGGAGCGTTTGTGCATGATGATGCTATCTACGTTGACAGCAAGTCGATGACTATTGAAACAGGACATATTCCCATCAATTTTGATGGCCCTCGTTGTAGTTGTGGCTCACGGGGATGTCTTCAAGCCTTTCTCCAAGATCTTGATCCTGATTCCTTTGACGACCGACTATCGCTTTTCGAAGGCCTTGATGAAAAATTGAAGGCAGGAGATGCCCATGCGCTTAGGACGATTGAACGGGCTGCCGGGTATTTAGTGATTGCCATGAAGATTATCATGCGCCTCCTTGCCCCACAGTCCTTCTTGTTCGTAGGATGTTCCGTGACCGTTTCGGAAGCAATATGCAAACAAGTCAAACATTTGATGGCAGAGCCTGATGCCTTTGATACTGTTCTACCTCAAGTCTTTTCAACGGTGTATGATCCCTTGGTTGCCCAAAGGGGAGCTTCTGATCTCGTGTTGGTCGACTTCTTTAAGTAACTCACACATTACCAGAACTGAGAAAAGATTTTTATTTTCAAGGTTGTAATCTCACAATTATTGTCGGAAAATAGGTGTTTGCATGGAGTTTGATTATTTCAAAACGTACAGTTCTGATCTTTTGTAACCTTTTTGATTGGTTTTGAATGTTTATCAATCCCATCTCAGAAAAAGAAATCATTGACATTCAGAAAAAACCATGTTTATCTTTAAATAGTTAATTTACTTTCAATAAGTAAATTAATCAAAAAGGAGATTGATATGTTACGAAATCTGAAATTAGTTGTTGTGTTGATGGTATTTTCCCTCACGTTCCCTTTGTTTGCACAAGGACAGAGTGATACTGCACCCCAGAAAGAAATCGAACTTCGCTGGGCAAGCATATGGGTCGGAAATGATAGCAAGGCACCTGCTGTAGAAGCTTTGGTTGCCGATTACAATGCAAAGAATGCTGGGAAAATCAAGGTTGTTGTAGAGCCACAACCAGACTACAATGCCTACGAACAAAAAGTTCGTACTTCCTTGGCAGCCGGACAAGCACCTGCTGACATTTTTACCATTAAATTCAATCCCACAACTGCTACATTCTATGGTTCCAAACTGTTGATGGATTTCTCCACAACAATGGACAGCGATTGGAAAGCTACATTTGACGCAGGATCTCTGCAACAGTCAACTGTCGATGGAATGCTTAAGAGTCTTCCAATGGAAACTGCAATACTTCCTTTGTGGTATAACATGGATGCCTTCAATAAGGCTGGTGTAACCACACTTCCCAAGACACTCGACGAAATGTTTGCTGATTTTGACAAGGTGAAAGCTATTGGTATGGCTCCTACCAGCCAGATGACAGGTGATACCAATGCATGGACTTCCATGATCTGGTTCAGCCATTTTGCAGTTGCCTTTGGTGGAACCGATGTATGGTCAAAGCCATTCACTGATCCTGCCTTCGTACAGGCTGCTACTCTTATCAAGAAGATGATTACCGAATATTCAACTGCTGATGCAGTAGGACTTGGCGCTGGTGGAAGCGGTGGACATTTCTTGGCTGGACGTACCGCAGTATTCTCCAATGGCCCTTGGTATGCTGGTCGAGCTGACCTTGCTGCCACTCCATTCTTCAGTTCCATCAAGATTGCAGGTCTTCCTGCTGCAGGTCCCACCACTGATTTCATGATCAGCCGTTTGCAGGCAAATATCTGTGCTGCATCCTCTAAGGATAAAGCTAAGGAAGCTGCTATTCTCGACTTCATGAAGTATCTGACAAGCCCCGCTTCAATCACAAAGATTGCAGAAACCTCAGGCGCCATGTTCGCAATCAAGACTGATTATGTACCAAAGCAAGAATTGCAGAAGCAGTTCTATACTGCAGCCAACTCTGCAAAGACCACTGCTTTTGATCTTGAGGCAGCCATGGGTTCCGAAGTCACCCTTGAGTTTGCCCAGCAACTCGGAGCTCTTGCCCTTGGAAAGATTACACCAGAGGAATTCTGTTCCTTGGTTGACCGTAAGATCGAGCGCTAATCCGTACACAATGATGCCACCATTGCCAAGGTGATGGTGGCTCTTAAAAAGGAGTCCTGAATGCAGGCGGTAGGAACACGTAACAGCAGGGTCTGGGCAGGTAGAATCCTGTTTCTTTTGCCTGTATCACTTTTTTTCATTTTCTTTTTCATCTATCCCTTCCTTTTTACCCTCGCTACAAGTTTTACGAACTGGAGAGGTATTGGATCGATGAAATTCAATGGGCTGGCAAATTATAAAAAGCTCTTGCTAGACCCCACTTTTCGCAAAGCATTAATCAACAATATCATTTGGGCTCTTTCCCAGGGATTCATCCAAGTCCCATTGGCTTGTCTCATTGCTATGATCCTTGTTCGCAAACCCAAGGGTTGGAGATTCCTAAGAACTGCTTATTACCTACCTAATGTTATCTCTACTGTTGCCTTGGCAATGGTTTGGGTAGCCATCTATAACGTTAACGGCCCCTTGAACGCTATTCTGGGGGTGTTTGGTATGGAGCCCAAGAACTGGCTGGGAAATCCTGATACTGCACTCTTTTCAGTCATATTCCAGACAGTAATCTACATTGGATATTTCATGATCATCCTGCTCGCTTCGGCTATGAATATTTCTCGCTCGCTTTATGAAGCGGCTGAAATTGATGGGGCTAGTACCATACAGCAGGAGATTCATATCACATTGCCGATGCTACGAGGTCCGTTGGTGACAACCATGACCCTTGCGATGGCGTACGGCATGCGCCACTTTGAATCTACATTTCTGATGACCGGAGGAGGTCCAGCCTATGCTACCACTACGATGGGTATCGACCTCTATCTGAAAATGGATGCCTTGCGCTATAGCGAGGCGAGTACCGCTGGAGTATTTCTCATTCTCATGGGCACTGTCGTCATTACCGTTCTAAGAAAGCTGCTCGGTAAATCAGATCCGATGAGCGAAATGGCACAGTAGGAGGATGGTATGAAATCAAAACAAACCCCGACTTGGATCATCTTAAATATCTTGAAATGGGTGTTGCTCATTACTCTGCTTGCAGTGGCTGTTCTTCCCGTTGTGTGGTTGCTGATAAGCTCACTTAGAACCAACCTTGAATTACAGGTTTCACCGTTTGGCTGGCCGGAGAAATTCCAGTGGAAGAATTATCTTACTGCGCTTTCCATGGCAAGCTTGCCGAGGTTGCTGCTCAACTCGGTTGTGGTGGCTGCCTCTGCAGTAATCGTGAATACCATAGTGACAGCAATGGGTTCTTTTATCCTGTCGCGCGAACAGTTCAAGGGCAGGGATGTCATCTATACTATTCTTACTGCTGGAGTGCTGGTGCCAGTCATCTCGTTTATGGTCCCTTATTTCTCCCTGATAACAAAAACCGGATTGTACAACCACCTTTCAGCATTGGTACTGGTATACACTGCGGTAAATATTCCAGTTTCCATTTTTCTGGTAACTGCTTTCATGAAATCCATTCCCAAGGAATTGGAAGAAGCTTCAATCATTGATGGATGTGGATTTTTTCGCCGTTTTTCCCAAATTATCCTTCCTTTATCACGTTCGGGATTGGTGACCGCTGCTACCTTCTGTTTCATCTATAGTTGGAATGAATTTGTTATGGCTATGTTGTTGACTTCAAGCATTGAGTCACGGACGATTCAGCTGGGTATCAAATTCTTTACCAGCCAGTTCATCACTGATTACAGCAGCATGTATGCTGCAGTAATCATCACTATCATTCCTAGTGTAGGTGGCTATATATTCCTTCATGATAAGATTATCGGTGGTTTGACTGCCGGAGGTGTAAAGGGGTAATTATGCTTAGTTGTACTATGCATTCCAAAGTTTTAATGATGAATTATAATCATCTTGAACTCATCGAACACACAAGCCAGCGTCCGTTTATCAGACTGTGCCACTCAAAAGAGAAGATTGACATGTACCGGGGCAATTTCTTTATTGAAGATTCCCCTTTGGAATGTCTTGATTTGACGGAATATTCTATAGCTGAGTCCTTCCAAGAGGGAAAGGCTCGCTGTACCATCACGTTCTCGAATGGCCCTGTATCGATGCAATGTGAATTTTCTGAGGAAGAAGGAAGACTGCTCTTGCGTTTTTCTGAGCTTCCCAAACCCTATAATAGATTGTCGATTCGATTATCCGCAGATGAAAATGAACATATTTGGGGCTGTGGCGAGCAGTTCTCATATTTTGATCTCCGGGGACACAATTATCCATTATGGACTGGAGAACAAGGGGTAGGTCGAAACAAAGCGACCGAGATTACTCAGATTGCTGATAAGCTTGATCGTGCTGGAGGGGATTATCATACTACCTTCTATCCCCAACCAACCTTTGTATCTTCACGAAACTATTTCATGCATGCCGAGACTGATGGATATGCAGACTTTGATTTTTCTCAATCTGACCACCACCGGTTGACCTTTTGGGATGTCCCTTCGGTAATCTATTTCTCTTGGAAGCCGACCTTGCTTTCAGTGGTGCAAGATATTTCAATGCTCTTGGGTAGGCAACGGGAGCTTCCTTCTTGGGTATATGATGGTGTCATTCTGGGGATTCAAGGCGGGACTCAAACCTGCCTTGATAAAATGCAGAAAGCCCAATCCATGGGTGTTCCTGTCGTAGGTATCTGGGCACAGGATTGGGAAGGTGAAAAATACACCAGCTTTGGTAAGCGACTAAGGTGGAACTGGCAATGGGACCAGAAACTTTATCCTGGACTCGATGTTGCAATTGGGGATTTGAAGAGGCAGGGAGTTCATTTTCTTGGTTATATCAATCCATATGTATTAGAGAACGATGAACTGTATGCCCAAGCAAAGAATCTTGACTTGTTAGCCAAGAGAGAGGATGGATCAATCTATCTAGTGGACTTCGGGGAGTTCGATGCCGGTATCGTTGATTTCACAAACCATAAAGCATTTGACTGGTACAAGGAAGTTGTACAGAAATATCTCATCGATTTCGGACTGGATGGTTGGATGGCAGACTTTGGTGAATACTTGCCTACTGATGTGGTGCTTTCAAATAACAGATCAGCCTTGCTTGAACATAATGCATGGCCTGGTTATTGGGCTGAATTGAATCGCCAAGCTGTTGATGATTCTGGAAAAGCAAATGAAATCATTTATTTCATGAGAGCGGGCAATGCACGTTCTCTCTCTGCTTGTCCCATGATGTGGGCAGGGGACCAGAATGTTGATTGGTCAGAGGATGACGGGCTTCCGTCCGTCATTACCTCAGCCTTATCCCTAGCAATGTCCGGCATGGGCTTGCAGCACAGTGATATCGGAGGTTATACAACATTGTATGGAATGAGACGAAGCAAGGAGTTGTTGCTTCGTTGGCTTGAGCTTGCGGCCTTCACACCCATGATGAGAACACACGAAGGAAATCGTCCAAAAGATAACTGGCAGTTTGATAGCGATGAGGATACGCTCAAAGCTTTTGCCGCTATGACACTGTTGCATATCAAATTGAAACCGTATCTCCAAGATGCGGTAAGGCAAAATGCAGAAGAAGGAATCCCCGTGATGAGACCCTTGTTTTTGCATTATGAAAAAGAAGCCTTCCTTACTGCAAAGGATTGCTATCTGCTAGGGCGAGATCTCTTGGTTGCTCCCATTTTGCACAAGGGACAGCAATATCGTACTGTGGAGCTTCCAGATGACCTGTGGATACACCTGTTCACCAAACAAAGTTACTCAGGAGGGATCGTGACGGTTCCTAGCCCGATTGGCCAGCCTGCAGTGTTTTACCGTGCAGGCAGTCAATTCGAATCTTTATTCCAATCAATTATATAAGAAAGGCACTGCTTTCTTCAGTGTAGCCTTGGGGACGAAAATCTCAACTAAGTTCAAACTTGTAGATTTGACCAAATAGAGCACGGTATTCATTGAATTCTTGGCAAGTCCGTACCAACCAGAAGCTTTCTTTTCTGGTACTTTTACAGCATTTGTAGGATCTGCATTGAATGCCTCGCGATCTGCTTTGCTGGCTTGGAATGTATGGAAATCCCAATCATTGGTATTAAACTCTGATTCAAGCTTGTTTTCTTCTTTATCAGGCAACTGGTAGAAGAAATCGAGGCCCGTAAGTTCTTCCACTTTATCTACGCTTGTAGCGAATGTCTCAAGATCTTTCTTAGAGCCTTCGTTCGGAAGAATGAACCCGATGGCTTTGAGGTCTGGCTCCTGATAATCAAGAATGACCTTATAGTATTCGTGGGGGACGGCGACCTTGTTAGCTCCAATTGTTTTAAATGGGCCGTCGGTTAAGACCGGGCCTGTTACGACATAGATGCTTCCTTCTGTATCAGCAAAATTTCTTACTGTTGCCTCAAGATCACTCCAAATGCCACGATTGAAATCAGGTGCCTGGGGACTCATGTTACTTAGATAGAAGGAGCCGCTCATAGCGTCTTCCGACCAAGAAAGGTCTGCAGCGGGAATCAGGTGGCCACGATCATATCCGCTTCCCTTGTAGTCATTCAAATCTGCAGAGCCGGTTGCGATGGATGGATCACTACGGAAATCATCTCCACGATCATTCATGCCATAGAGTTCTGAGCGAGTAAGCTCATAGGCTACCCAACGTGCTTGTTCGTACTGTTCATCATAGAGCAATGTGTATCCTAGATGGGTGGTAAGTACATCAGAGGATTTTGTCGCCGGTAATTCCAAATTAGGGATTCCTGACGAAGATGACTCAACATAGGTAGCCTCACTTGGAGCAAGAACCAAGGTGAGTACCCAAAGTACCAAGAGTACTATCAGAAGGAAGAGTATCCTCTTCCCTCGTTTTTTTGCTTTCTCCGTCCGTTTTCCCATTGTTTCCCCCAATGTGCGTTGCCTAGATTTAAAGAAAGCCGAAGAGAGAACAGCTTTTACTCTTCGGCTTCTAGATTGGTAACCAATAAAGTCTAATTAGGTTACTAACCAATAATGGTTATCGTTCCTTCTTTTACTGGTCGTGAAGGATAATCCCCTTTGGTGTAGCCAACAGCCAATGTACCGGTGACTTTGTATCCCTCTGGTACTCCGTATTCGGTCAGTTGTCGGCCTAATTCAGGATTATGGTTGATTCTGTTGCACCATACCGATCCCAGACCCAAGGCATGTGCAGCTTGCATCATGTTGGTCAGAGCGCACGCAGTATCTTCTTTCTCAAAGCCATTACCATCCTCGATGGACACCATAATGAGGGTAGGGGCATGATAAAAGAAAGACTTTCCTTCTCCTACCACTTTCTTATCCAGTTCCTTAAGAACTTCAGGATTCTGGATTGCGGTAAAATGCCAGGGTTCCTGTTTCATCCCATTAGGGGCCAAAACTGCAGCTTTGAGAATGATATCCAAGTCTTCTTTGGAAATCTGTTTCTCCTGGAAACTTCGCACACTTCTTCTGCTGAGAATGCTCTCTAAGATTGTATTCATGATGTACCTCTGTTTTTAATGATACCTCTTCCCAGAAAGTCTTCCAATAGGGTATTGTACATTCTCATGAAGTACTTATTTCAATTAGCACTGATTTTTACCGTGTGCTTAGTAGGGGATAGCATATCTCCGCTCTTACCATTTACTTTCCCTCCTAGTGTAATCAGCATGATTATCATGCTTTTCTTATTGCTCAGTGGTGCTCTAAAGGAACATCAGATTAAAGAAAGTGCTGATTTCATGCTCTCGAATATGGCGTTTTTCTTCCTCCCGCTTGTAGTAGGAATTCTTCGATATGCAACACTGGTGCAGAGTCTTTGGTGGCAACTGCTCGTTATAAATCTTGTTTCATTGTTTGCCTGTTTTGTGGCCAGCAGTTGGACTGTAGTGCTCGTAAAAGCAATTCAGAATCGCGTAGGGAGGAATAAGAATGTCTGAAGTTTTCAGTTCCCCCCTTTTTGGTTTAGCTCTCTCTATTTTTGCCTTTGAAAGCGGTGTATGGATCAATAAGAAAGCAAAGAATCCTATTGCCAATCCATTGGTGATAGCGATGATCATCGTTATTTCTGTATTGTTGCTTTTCAATATTCCCCTTGAGTCTTATGAGAAGGGTTCCTCAATCATCAACATGTTCCTTCTTCCAGTAACTTCAGTCTTGGCTCTTTCCATCTATCGACAACGAAAGATCCTGATGCAAGCTTTTTTTCCCATTGTGTTGGGTACCTTTGCAGGTGCTGTAGCAGCACTTACCTCTATTCTTGTTATGTGTAGGTTAATGGGGCTTGATCAGCAGGTCATCGGGAGTTTGCTTTCCAAATCTGTTACCACCCCGATTGCCATTGCCATTACCCAACAGTTCGGGGGAGTCCCTGCCTTGACCGTAGCCTCCACCTTGATCAGTGGGGTTGGGGGAAACTTGCTTGCACCCTTCTTGGCAAAGATGTTCGGCATCAAAGACCCTGTTGCACACGGGGTGGGTATCGGAGCGTGTTCCCATGCGCTGGGAACCAGCAAAGCATTGCAAATCGGTGAACTTGAGGGAGCAATGAGTAGTATTTCTCTTAGTTTCTCGGCCATCTGGACTGTCTTGCTTGCCCCACTGTTCTTCTAAGATATAGAAAGAGCGCCCATCGGAGGCGCTCTTTTCATAATTTAGGAAACAATTGTTTCTTATTTTACGTATTTGACCAAGGTGTTACGAACTGCATGCTTTGATGCAACCAATTCCGTGAAGTAGGAAATAACTTGATCAGCCATTCCGATTTCAACCAAGTCAACACCAAAGATTGATGCATCACTCAGCAGTTGCTTAAGTGAACCGAAGGGTCCCTTATCACCAATCTTTATATCCTTGACAAAGCTTTTGGCTTCTTCCAGACGTGGATCGGAACTTGGGGTGAATTCATTCAGCTCATCATCCAACCCCATTAAGTAGCGGAGCCAGCCTGCAAATACCAGAGGAATAAGCTTCAAATTCTTCACATCGAGATTATCATTTTCCAAATATGCCTTGACGGTTTCACCGAATCGGATTGCCAGCTTCTGGCTGGTATCAGTTGCGATTCTCTGAGGTGTATCGGGCATGAACGGGTTCGGGAATCTGATGTTGAGGACTTCATCAATAAATGTTTTTGGGTCAAGGATCTTAGGATCGACAACCACTGGCATGCCTTCCTGGTAGCCGATGACTTCTACCATTTTCTTTAGCTCTGCATCCTGCATCTCCTCACTGATCAAGGTGTGTCCAAGCAGACAGCCATAGATAGCCAAGGTGGTATGCAAAGGATTCAGACAGGTGGTGACTTTCATGCGTTCAACTTTGTTTACCGTGTCACGATCAGTGAAATACACACCTGCTTTCTCAAGCTGAGGTCTACCGTTGGGGAAGTCGTCCTCGATTACCAAGTACTGTGATTCCTCTGCATTAACGAAGGAAGCAGTATACGTGTTCTTATCGGTGATGATAAGAGAGGTATCCTCGAATCCATCGGCTTTCAGCATTGCTTCTACTTTTGCATCTGGGCGGGGGGTAATTTTATCGATCATGGACCAAGGAAAAGAAACATCCTCGGTAAGATAGGTTATGAATCCAGCATCTACAAGGTTGTTTGCAGCCCACTTGTTTGCAATAGTCATCACTGCGTCATTGAGTTTTTCACCATTGTGTGAGCAGTTGTCCATGCTTACCAGAGCAAGCTTGCCTGCTTTTGCAAGGTAGCGTTCATATACCAATGCTGTCAGCTTGGAAAGGAACATCGATGGATTCTTCGGTCCTGCTGCAAAATCAGTCTCGATGGCAGGGTAGAAGGCGCCATTTCCAGCTTTCAGTGAGTAACCTTTTTCGGTGATGGTAAAGCTTACCATCTGAAGGGAAGGATTTTTAAAGGTCTGCTTAAAGAAGTCCCATTCCGTTGAGAACTGAGGATCACATTTATATGCCTCTGCCACAGATGCTATTACTTCTTTATTGATTGACCCATCGCTTTTAAGGGTAACCATCAAAGTCAAATCGTCATGTACTTCATAGACCTTGTCGATGATTTGGTAGTCAAAACCTTCACCAACAATGATTCCTGTTTTCGCCAAACCTTCATTTAAAAGTCTTTGTTGTAGTGCTGCAGGGAAAACCCTGAAAATATTACCTGCTCCGAAGTGTACCCAAGTTGGGTTTTTCTTGGTCTCTGCGACCATGGATTCTCTATCAAAGGAAGGAAGGGTATACCCTTTTGATTCCCATTCTGTACTAACATGCAATCCAGTATCAGTAAGTTTCATTCTTTTGCTCCTATAGATTTTTCTGTCGGAATTGTAAGGGGGCGTAGGCTACCTCTTGTTTGAAGTATTGGGGATACCGTTGTACCATCAGCTCGGTTTCCTGCAGCAACTTGGAAAGATGCCGGTCTTCAAGACTTACGATAGACTCGAGTTCTTTGTTTTTAAGAGCTTTAATCATATGTCGGTGTTGTTCGATGATGTCTGACAAAACATTCTTTTCATAGAAAGAGAGAAGTCTGATCCTATGATGATTGCCTCCCTGGGCAACGATTATCTTCCAGATTCTTTGCATTCCAATACTTTGAAAGATAATTTCATGGAAATGATTGTCTGCTTCCAAGAAGTTGATGAAATCTTCGGACTCGGCATAGCGCACCTGTTCATTGACCGCGGCTTCCATGGCTTGGAAGTCCTCATCTTTAGCTTGGTAGATGAACTTCTTCACTGCATGGTCTTCCAGACTTTTTCGCAGAAATCGTTCCTCTTCGACTTGCTTGAGATTGATCAATGATACTTGGGTGCCCTTTTGTGGAAATATATCCACCAGATTGTCAGAGCTCAAACGCATCAGCGCATCACGGACGGGGGAACGGCTGACCTGCAATTGCACCGAAAGGTGCTGCAGGTTCAAGTCTTCACCAGGTTTTAGACGTAACGCGAGAATTTCTTCCCGGAGGGTCTGATAAATCTCTTCTGATGCGGTAACACGAACTATCTGTGCCATTTTACTTCCTTTGGTCGTTTTTCTGGATTGCTTCGTACAATCCATTGATGTAGGTTGCACCCAAAGCACGGTCATACAAACCATATCCAGGCATGGCTACCTCATCCCAAATCATTCTTCCATGGTCAGGTCTGACCGGTCCGTCGAAACCGATGTCATACAACGCTTTTACGATTTCATACAGGTCGAAAGAACCGTCTCTGGAAAGGTGAGCGGCTTCTTCGAAGACTCCGGGGGAGAAGTGTTGCAAATTTCTGACGTGTGCGAAATGGATCCTTCCAGGGAGTGCACGAATGATTCCAGGTAGGTCGTTCTTAGGATTGGTTCCAAATGAACCGGCACAGAAGGTCAGGCCGTTGAAAGGAGCGTCGACAGCCTTCATGAGCTTAAGGATTTTCTCCTTGCTGGTGATGATACGGGGAAGATTGAATACAGGCCAAGCTGGATCATCCGGATGGATTGCCATCTTGATACCGTACTTCTCACAGACAGGTTGGATTGCTTTCAAGAAATAGACGAGATTGTCGAAGAGCTTCTCTTCAGAAACTTCGGCATATGCTGCAAACAACTCTTGTACCTTTGCCAGTCTTTCAGGTTCCCATCCGGGCATCTCAAAACCCTTGGAATTGCTGGTGGTTTGGTCAAAAAAAGTCTGAGGGTTGATGTTATCAATTACACTCTGATCGTAGGCCATAACAGTGCTCCCGTCATGACGCATTTTTGCCAAGTCAGTACGAGTCCAGTCAAATACGGGCATGAAGTTGTAACATACTGTGGTAATGCCTTCTTTACCAAGATTATCAAGAGTTTCAATGTAGTTGGCGATATATTGGTCACGTTCAGGGCTGCCAATCTTGATGGCATCGTGGATGTTTACACTTTCGATACCAAGAACCTTCAAGTCAGCGCTTTCAACTTCGGCTTTCAGGGCTTGAATTTTTTCGATGGGCCAGACTTCTCCGGCAGGAATATCGTACAGGGTGGTGATGACGCCTTCCACTCCAGGGATTTGTTTAATTTGTTTCAAGGTTACGGTATCGAATTTTGATCCGAACCAACGAAGTGACATCTGCATAGGTGCCTCCAATTTACTTTTTATACTAATACTCTAGCATACTAATATATTAGTTGCAATAGTGGAGGATATTCCTATTCAAGAGAAATACTGTTTTTCTATTGGGTTCTTCTGTCTCCCATGATCAACATGGATGAAGTCCTGTCCAAGAATAAACTACAATCTTTTTTGGTTCTGAGTGCTGCGCAAGGTGAATACACATTGATCTGGTCATACACGCACATAGCTATTGCCTTGGCTTTTCTTTGGTCAGGAACAGAGCAGACAATATATTTTGACTTGAGGATTTGCCTAACTGACATCGTGACAGCCTTCATGGGAACTTCGTCCAGGGTAGGGAACCAACCTTCGCTGTATTGTTGACGTCTGCAGCGATCCTCAAGATCAACTACAATATATGGATCGGTGGTTTCAAAATTGGCAGGTGGGTCATTGAATCCGATATGTCCATTTTCACCAATACCGAGGAAGGTAACATCGACTGTTTTCTTTTCAATGAGGGCATTGAGGCGTGCTATTTCCGTTTGCAGATTCTTGGCATCCCCATTGACCTGATAGAATGCCCCAAGGTTGGAAACCTTATTCACAAAGCGTGTATTGAGATAATTTCGGAAGCTGGAAGGGTGGGTGTCAGGAAGGTCAACATATTCAGCTAAGCCAAAAGCTTCTACTTTACTCCAATCTATCTCAGCCTCTCCCAGATGTTCGTACAGGGAAAACTGACTCATGCCTGTCGCTATCGCAATGACTGCGCTTCCTTTTTCCTCAATGGCTTTCTTGATTAAAGAAATGCCAAGCGATGCTGCCTGAAAACCCATATCGTGTTTATCTTCACAAATAGTAACCCGCATTGCCTATTTCCCTCCTGCCCCCCAGTGTAGCGCAACCAGTAATTTGGGTACAGTGGGTCAGAGATATGCCTCTTCAGAACTGGGATGGGAGGAATTCCAGGTATTGGTATCGAGGATCAACTGTTTTGATAACGGGTGAGCGCCATAGGAATTGAACAGACGTTCCAATCCCAGGAAACTCGAAGTCAGTGTGATGACAACCTTTTTATAATGGAAGCGTGCCATTTGACGGGAGAAGGAGTCGAATAGAAGTCGGAATAAACCAAGATTTCTGTATTCTGCTTTGACTCCGAAACAGGGGACTTCTACCAGATAGTCTGCCAGATAATCATATGCAATGAAGGCTGCCAAAGTACCGTCTTGTGCTTTTGCCAAGCAAAAATGATCAAGTTCATCGATTTGAAGATGGGCTGTAAGAACAGCTACTGCGATGCGCTCTTCTTCACTGCCTTCTTCAAGTTGGTCCAGCAATTCTTGGATGAGCATCAAAATTTCTTCTGTAATATCCCCATCATAATATTCGAGGGTGAAGTCCTCCAAAAGGATATCTTCGGTAAGTTCCTCGTTTTCCTCAGGGAGTTGGATCAGGTGAATGGCTTCCTCATGCTTTCGATACCAGGTGATGATTACTCGTTTGAGCTGTTCGTCTCGAAAAGTGAACCATTTTCGTTCAAGAACAGGCATTTCTGCGAGTACGTCCTTAAACTTTCTGAACACACCTTTTCCGCTTTGCAGCGCAGCAAGAAGACGCCCGCGATACAGAGGATTACGCACCCGGTTGCCAAATTGTTCCATAAGGTTGAATCCGTCTGCAGGTTGCCAATCGGGGATAGGGAGAAAGCGTTCCAAAGAGATGTCGGGATTTTCATCCTGGATATAGGTAAGTTCATGTTCAGGTAAGATATAGGCAGTCTCAAGATCGAGATAGTACGAATTTGCTTGATCTTCCATTGAGAACATCAGTGAATCCAGTAGGTCTTTGGTCAAAGGCGGCAGGTGATAGTTGGTTTCTTCGCTTTCCATACGTGCATGATAGACCGAGAAGCTGGAGCCGAGCAAGTCCGTTTGCCTTGACATAAGCGGTAAAAGATACGAATATATCTACTGTTATTTCATTACAGAAATTAGGAGAATATTCATGAGCATTATTGAATTTATCGAAGCTAGGGAAATCCTTGACTCACGTGGTAATCCTACCGTGGAAGTAGATGTCATTCTTGAGGATGGTTCCATGGGCCGTGCAGCAGTTCCCAGTGGTGCATCCACCGGTGTGCACGAAGCTGTTGAGTTGCGCGATGGTGACAAGAGTCGCTATCTCGGCAAGGGTGTATTGAAGGCTGTCGACAACGTCAACAACATCATCGCTCCCGAACTTGAGGGCATGGATGCTCTTGATCAGGTTGCCGTAGACCGTGCCATGATTGCACTTGACGGAACCCCAAATAAAGCAAAGCTTGGTGCAAACGCCATTCTTGGTGTTTCCATGGCTGTTGCTCGTGCAGCTGCTGACTATCTTGGTCTGCCGCTCTACAAGTATCTTGGTGCTTACCACGCATGTGTTCTTCCCGTTCCGATGGCAAACATCCTCAACGGTGGCGCACACAGCGATAACAAAGTTGATTTCCAGGAATTCATGGTTATGCCAATCGGTGCTCCTTCCTTGCGTGAAGGTTTGCGCTGGACTGCAGAAGTCTTCCATAGCTTGAAGGCAGTTCTGAAGGGCAAGAAGTACAACACTTCCGTTGGTGATGAGGGTGGTTTTGCACCTGACTTGCAGTCCAACGAAGAAGCTCTTGAAGTTATCATGGAAGCTATCAAGAACGCTGGTTACACCACCGGTCGTGACGGCGACTTCATGATTGCTCTTGACCCAGCTTCCAGTGAGTTGTTCGACGAGAAGACCAAGACCTACACCCTTAAGTGGACCACCGGTGAGAAGCTCACCAGTGCTCAGATGGTTGACCTCTGGGAAGATTGGAGCAAGCGCTACCCAATCATCTCAATCGAAGATGGCATGGCCGAAGATGACTGGGAAGGTTGGAAGCTTTTGACCGACCGCATCGGCGATCGTGTTCAGCTCGTAGGTGACGACCTCTTTGTAACCAACGTTGAGAGATTGAAGATGGGTCTTGAGAAGGGTGTTGCTAACTCCATCCTTATCAAGGTTAACCAGATTGGTACCCTGACCGAGACCTTCGAGGCAATTGACCTTGCAAAGCGCAATGGTTACACCTCAATTGTTTCCCACCGCTCCGGTGAGACTGAGGACAACTTCATTGCTGACCTCGTAGTCGCACTTGAGACCGGCGAGATCAAGACTGGTTCAATGAGCCGTTCTGACCGTCTTGCAAAGTACAACCAGTTGCTCCGCATTGAGGATTACCTCGGTGATACCGCAAAGTATGCTGGTAGGGACGCTTTCCGCGTACTGTAAGCTTTCAAGAATTTGTTTGTTCCTCAGGCCATCGCTTAGTGCGGTGGCCTGATTTCTTAAAAGAGGTGTCCTTATGAAAACCGGCAATACTAATCTCTTTGATACCATCGCTTCTGCCTATAACCTTTTCTACAATTACCAGAAAAGAGGTTTTCAGCGGACCATGGCTCAAGTTACGGATATTTTAGACAAAGCAGCAATCCATACGATTCTTGATGTAGGCTGTGGTACGGGAGCCCTTGCGTCTACCCTGACTGAATATGGGTTTGAGGTACGTGCATTGGATGCATCCGAGAAGATGCTCTCTATTGCAAAGAAACGTAAGGAGAATCAAGGTATTGAATTCGTACGTGCAGACGCCTTAGAGCATATTCCATTTGATGATGATAGCTTTGACATTGTGATTGCCTCTCATGTGGCACATGGCTTGCCAAAAGAGCAGCGACTCCGACTTTATGCTGAGATGGCAAGGGTATCCAAGCATCTGGTTATTTACCATGACTACAGCGAAAAGACCACGGCATTGACTTCATTCATTGAGTATTTGGAGGGAGGGGATTATTTCAACTTCATCAAGATTGCTGAACAAGAGATGAAGGAGAACGAGATGTCGGCCCACATTCTGCATGGTATATATGTAAGCTTTCTTAAACCAAGACGCTCATATTTCTGATTTCATAGAGATTTACTACGTTGCTTAATCTCTTTCCTGGTCACAAGCAGAACTGCACCTAGGCCTAGGATAAGCTGCAGAAGGTCAAGTAATGAGCCCACAGGCATAGAAGTAGTGAAGAGCGAAAGGCTCGGAAGAGACGACCCCTCATAATTGCAGACCAAAGCAACGAACAGATTGTTTGCCGCATGTATTGCCAAAGCTGACTCAAACCCACCGCTTTTGATACTGATATAGCTGACCAAGGCCCCGAAGAGGGCGTAGAATGCTAAAACTATGAAAGGATTGCTCGATTCTGATAGCTCTCTATTTGAAAGGTGTGGAGCTGCAAACATGAGAGCCGAAAGCAGAATCGCGAAAAGGT
>QJZS01000132.1 GCA_003247345.1 Spirochaetales bacterium | reverse complement strand
CAAAACCTTGCACCGCAAGAAAGAACTGAAAAACAACTTGCTGGTATTGCAAAAGGTGCGTATGTTTTGTATGAATCTAGTGATAAACCACAGGTTATCCTGATTGCAACCGGTAGTGAGGTTGGCCTCGCAATGCAGGCTGCCAAGAAGCTTGCTGATGAAAAGGTAGCAGTGAGAGTTGTCTCCATGCCATCACCTGAAATTTTCGAGAAACAGGATGAGGCATACAAGCAATCGGTGCTTCCTTCACAGGTCAAAGCCAGAGTTGCTGTAGAGGCTGCTTGGGCTGACTACTGGTATAAGTATGTTGGTTTGGACGGAAAGATCATTGGTATGCGTACCTTTGGAGAGTCCGGACCTGCAGAACAATTGTATGAATATTTCGGTATTACCGCAGACAAGGTTTACGAGGCTGCAAAGGCAATACTGTAATAGAGTTTGTTGAAACCAAAGCAACATCTTCCTGCCCGTTTTTGTTAAAAGCGGGCAGGTCTTCTTTTATTGGACTACCGGCAATGCCAACAGTTCGGTGACCCACTCATCAGCCAAGGTTTCCAAGCGTTTATGGGGATATTCCAAAAGCGACTTGAGGCAATTGGAAATCCTTAGATCCTCGATCCAACGGTTTGGAATATTAGCGGCGGTACCAAGCGCTCCAGCCAAAGCACCGTAAATAGCTGCATTGGTATCAGCATCACCTGCTCTCATGATGAGGTCTCCCATACCTTCCTCGAATGAATCAAAATGGAGGGCAGTATAGATAGCCAGTTGCAATGCCACCAAAACCCATCCCTTATATGGTCCGTCGATACCTTTAGGTGGTTCATCCTTTGCCTGAGCCAATGCTTGCAACACTGTTGGTTCCTCTATGAAAGAGGCAGCTGTTTGCATGAGATACGAGTAGATTTCATGGATATCCCATCCCTTACAGATCGCCAAGGAAAGGGCGAAAGCGTACAGGCGGTTGCTGTCCCTGCAGACAGGGTGAATATGAGTGATGGTACAATCAGTATCAGCGAGACGCATCAAAGAAGTAAGGGAATAACGGCAACCTAATATCCCCAGCGGTGTGATTCGCATCAAGGCTCCGTTTGCCTGGCTTTGTTGTGAATAATTCCCATCAAGTGCACCGAAGATAGTAATTCCAATATCCAAAGGCCCGCTATCGCGCCACTTGCGGTAAGCTTCCCGTACTCGTGTTTGACTATAGTAGCCCTGGTCAAGGATAGCTTGGAGCATCATAATCATCATTTCACTATCGTCAGTGACTTGACCTGCCTGACCTACAAAGCGGGAGGTATCATTCATGTTGTGAATTCCCTCTGGGAATTCCATTCTTACTTCTTTTTCTCTTTTGAATTCTGTTTGGGCTCCAAGTGCGTCTCCGACAAAACTACCGAGAAGTGCACCTAAGGCTCGGTCGTGCAAGGTTGTCAAGATTATGCTCCTTTTCGTCATGATACCATAAAATCAAAAAAACGGGTTTTGATTCCTTGTTATTTTCCAAGATTTTGTTATGTATACTAGAGTAAAAGGAAGGAATATTTTGAGAGATAAACGCTTTGTTGTACAACATCGGGGAGGCCTGCTAAGTGAGGAACATCACCGGCAACTGATGGCCTGGGCGTTGGTTTGTACTGAACAGCTCCAGAATTATACAGAGATAAGTCAAAATGAGATTCTAACCCATGCCTTGGAAATCGGTCATCAATGGGCTGCTGGGCGTGTAAAGACTGGTGCTGCTATGAATGCAAGCAGGGCCGTTCATATGTATGCAAGAACAGTTGAAAATCAAATTGATGTTTGGTATTGCCGGTCTGTTGGGCAAGCTGTAGCCACCGCCCATATGGCAGACCATTGTTTGGGGCCTTTATGGTATGGATCGAAAATAATTCATGCATTGGGTTTTGATTGGGAAGCATATAAAAACTGGGCAATGGAACAACTAAGAATACTTGCCCCTTCGCAGCAAAACCTTATTGTAGAGTCCTTGCTTTCACTGCCTCTCTAATGCCACCAAAAGGTTGTGGTTTCTTTTTTGTTCTCGATGTTGTAGGTAATGATGGTCTTCAGCAAATCGTAAGGGAGTTCGTCAGTCCATTTAATGCGGAATAGCCTTGGTGTCTGACTGAATCCAGCTTTATCGATTGCATTTTTGAAGTGTGCCATTGGGATTTCATCAGGTGATACGCTGAAATGAGCTTTGGCACTGCTGAATCCTATGATGAAGGTACCATGATCAGTAAACATCGGCTGATTCCATCCAATATGCTGTTTCAAAGAGGGGAATTCTGAACTGATCCAAGCAAACAACGTTTCCAATTTTACGCGGTGCTCGGTATTGATTACGGTATCGAGATAGTCATTGAAGGTATCCATATATATCTCCTAAATGCTATTAATTAGCTAGGAATTAAGCATAATGCAGTACTATATGCGTGGTAAAGAGTTGATAGGTAGTATTTGAGGAAAAAAAGAATCCTAAGGCAATTTATTCTTAGGATCCTCATCATGTTTCTGGTTCTATTTTGTGAAATAGATTTTTTGAGCAGTATCATGGAAGACAAGTTGCTGTTCTTCCTCACTAAACAAAGCAAACTGGTAATCTAGCAATTGTTGATACTCGTATTTGTTTAAGGT
>QJZS01000163.1 GCA_003247345.1 Spirochaetales bacterium | reverse complement strand
CAGTACAAAGTTTCCAAATCTGCTAGATCAATCGCGTTCTCCCCGAACCGTCATTTGGGCTTTGGCTTGGCCTACGATTTTAGAACAGTTGCTACAAGTCACTGTCACCTATGTCGACTCTGCCATGGTAGGTTCACTCGGTGCACAAGCAACCGCATCGGTTTCCGTCCCTACTTCAACTATCTGGTTGGTCAATGGCTGGATGAATGCCTTTGCCATTGGATTCTCAGTCTTGATGGCCCGCAACCTTGGAAGCGGAAACAAGGAAAGAGCAAAATACATCACTGCCCAAGCACTGCATGTTTCCCTCTATTTCGGAACTTTTCTCACTATTGTCTTTCTATTCATTGCAAGACGGCTCCCCTATTGGATCGGGGCAGAACCAAATGTCATTCCTCTTGCTCAACAGTATTATCACTACATTATTCTTGGATACATCCCCAATCTTATGATGATACTCATCAGTACACAGCTACGACTCAGCGGAGATACAAAGACTCCATTGTTGATGAATGGCGTGAACAACTTTCTCAATATCATCTTAAATTTATTCTTCATCTTTAGAGATTTTCATATCGGTTCAATCTTGATCCCCGGCCTTGGCTTGGGTGTCAAAGGAGCAGCTATGGCTACCAGCATCAGCTGCAGTATCACCAGTATCCTTCTCCTACTCATTCTCTTCACCAAGGACACTCCCATTAGGCTTACAGGGAAAGAAGACTGGAAAATAAATAGCAAGATTTTAAAGGCCTCGTTGCGACTAGCAATTCCAATGGCCTTGGAACGCTCGACACTTTCCTTCGGTCAAATAGCCTATACAAAAATGGTAGGTACTCTAGGAACCACAGCGTTGGCAGCCCACTTTCTGGCAAACAATGCAGAGTCTATGGCCTACCTTCCTTCCTTCGGGGTAAGTACTGCAGCTACGACACTTGTAGCTCAGTCCTTGGGTTCAGAAAATAAAACCTTGGCAAGAAAATTTGCACACACCTGCATAATCATAGGAACCGCATTGATGAGTTTCATGAGTATTCTGCTCTACCTATTTGCACCTGCATTGATGGGGCTTTTTACCAGCGACGCTTCAGTAATCGCACTAGGAGCCCGAGTGCTTCGTTTGGAAGCATTCGCAGAACCCGCTTTTGCACTCTCTATATTGATTTTCGGGATATTCAGGGGATCAGGAGATACGAAAGGACCATTTTATATTGCAGTGATCGGAATGTGGTGTATCAGGATTCCTCTCGCCTTCATAATACTCAACACAACATCCTTAGGCTTATGGGGAATTTGGCTGGCTATGGTAATAGACCTATACATTCGAGGCCTCATTTGCCTCGTTCGCTATCGCCGATTTACTTGGCTCGATAGCTATATAGAGTCTCGCTAAGATGAAGGAATTGCTCCCAATCCAATGCTTCCGCTCTGAGTGTTGGGCTGATATCACATTCCTGCAACAATCTCTCCACCCCGTCCTTTCCTATTAATGCACCGCTCTTCCCACTTAGAAGATTATTCTTCACATTCTTTCTTCGCTGAGCAAAGAGATCCCGAATAATCATAAGAAAGTCTTCTCTGTATGCTTCCTTTACGAGACTTTGCTCGCGTAGTTTAAAATAAACCACACTACTCGTCACATTAGGCTTCGGGAAAAATGCTCCCGCATTAATGTCAAATTCATGCGTTACTTCATAATCCATCTGAGCCAACAGAGAGAAAGATGACCATTGTTTTGAACCAGGGGCTGCACACAATCGTTCAACCACTTCTTTTTGCAATGTAAAAACCATCTGGGGAATTCGATAACCGTTTTCCAGGAGCTTTGCGATCACAACAGACCCTACGTTATAAGGAAGATTCCCGCAAATCCGGTCAACAGACACTTCCTTTTTGAAAGCCTGAGGCAAGGTTTTTAAAGCATCCCCTTCAACCAACGTGAAATTTTTTTCATCACCGAAAGCCTGCTCACGCAAGATTCTGCAAAACCCATGGTCAATCTCAAAAGCAGTTAAGACTGCACCTTTTTTGATCATCAAAGCGGTCAAGGCACCGATACCAGGCCCGACTTCCCAAACTTTCAAACCCTCTATGGGGAGGAACAGGGAAATAATTTTCTCGCGAACTGCTTCAGAGAGAAGGAAATTTTGACCAAACTTCTTGGTCATCGACAACCCCTCGGTTTGTAATAGATTGCTGATTGCGTTTGGTGAATCGTAGGCAAAGTTCCAACTCATACCTTCTCCTTCGTGTGGCTTGCAGTTTGCGTTTAGCATAGCCAATAGCAACCAGTGAGGTCAACAGAATAACAAAATAGAGCACATATCCAGTTTGATGAAACAGCAACGGTTTCTCTGAGCCAAAGGTGAAGACCGCGTTAAGGATTGTAAGTATGGGAGGAAGTATCCAATTACCCAAAAACGGAAAAATAATTGCAAGAAGACTCCCTGCCATAAGGAAATGAATAAGAAGTGTAACCAAAGGGCTGTAAATCAAGCCTGCGATATTCCAAGAACCAGTAAGCAAGAAAGTAGCGGGGGCTGTCCCCAAAATTGCCAAGCTCGTGGTTTTCAAGGGTATCGGAGGGAGATCCTTTCCCAAGAGAATCATAGCAAATGCCGTGTAGCTATATAAAAACCCAAGACTGTTCACCGAAAAAGGAAAGAAAAACAATTGAATCATACACGTCAAATAAAATGGGCCTATCTGCTTCATTACCTTGGAAAATCTCAATACGGAAAACATATACATCCCCAATGCACGTATCAAGGAGGGTTTTGGGCCTATCAGACAGACATAGAGAAACGGGATAACCAAACCAATTCTTTTTCCCAAAAAAGGTCCGAAAAGCAATGAAAAGAAAGAGCTGCTTAAAAACAGGAAGAAATGGAGATGCATCCCAGACAGAGCAAGGGTATGGGCACAACCACATGCAAGGCTTTGTTCTTTCAAAGCAAAGGAAGCCTGGCTCATCTGTCCAAGCAACAGCATGGAAGCCAAGGCCTCAACCTCTTCATCTACGATTGTGTTGCTCAGGCGCTCTTGCATTCTTTTAAGAAAGGATCGTCGGAACATGGAAAATTTGGGCATCGAAAGGACCTGGACATCCTCAGATATGAATAAGGAGCCGTCTTCTGCCCACTCTCCATCAAGCCTTATGACTGTACCTGCGACAAGAATTTGATCAACATCAAGTAGGACGGGAATGAGACCGGAAGCATTCCCTTCATACCCTCTCTGTGTTTGGCATCTTTGTAGGTTCAGTCTCAGCAACTGCTTCTCTGTCTGTGTAAGCAAGGAGTCCTCGGTTAAAACACCTTCCAAATGCAGAATTTTTCCTTTATCGAAGGCAAATGACGGAGCGCTGATTTGTACTGACCGGGCAAAAAGAAGATACAAAATATAGAAGAAGAAACTAATGAACAAAATTGATTTTCGGCAGGATGAGAAGACGATCATCAAAAGAAAACAAATGAGGGCGAAAATCAGACCGATAGCTAGTGGAAGATAGAAGAAAGAACCACCTGCATAGGCTAAATAGAAAAGGCCCACGCTTCCGATCAGGGAAACTTGGGCCGGATGCATTATAAAATTACGCATACCTAGTAAAGGTGCAAATAATCAGGTACTGATTCAGCTATATCTCCATCAATGCCACTACAAGCGTCAGAAGGCCCAAATCAAGGCGTTGTTGCATCCCCTGATGAAACAAACGAGCTGCCAAATGGGGATCACTACGGTGCTGTACTCGAATATTATGTACCTTTAAAGCTGTACGATAGAGATTCTTATCATAGAGGTGCAAATAGACAGAGAGCAAGGAAGACAATTCTCGGGTAGTCTCCGTAGGCCCGTCATAGCTGAACGGTTTCAAAGGCTCTTCGGAAACAAGACAGAGACTGTGTACCAATTCCATGGGATCTTCTGCAGAAATTTCATCCAGGTAGGTTTCGATTGAGAACAACTGCTCATCAATCACATCATTGCGTTCGCCGGAGCGCAATTTTAATTCGTATCGTCTTCGTTGTGCTAAAGAGGAGCGCGTATCGCGTTTGGCAAGGTAACTCCAGAACCAAATGGTTAAGCCTGTGCTGATTGCAAGTTCGTCAACCATCGGAATAGGATCACGGATAACAAGTGAAAGGAAAAAATAAGCTACCGTAAAGACCAATGCAGAAAGAAGCAAACGGGGGATATACTGTTTGTTTTGAATCCAACGGTCAACACTGAAATCTATTGCCTCATACAAAGCGTACGAGGCTTCATCCTTTTGTTCCTTTGTCAGCATCCCGCTGCTTTTTAGTTCAACCTGGTCTTCTTCGTTCCATTGTCCCGTTTTATCGGTATCCAGATAGGGAGAAAGACAAATGTCTTTTTCCTTCTGCCGTTGTAAGAAATAACAGGTAATCATGACAGGGCCGCCTTATATGATGCTACACGTTCAGAAACTGTAGCTTCAAGTTGTTTTCGACCTCCTTTCTCAGAAGTGAAAAACAAATAATACTTAATTTTGGGTTCAGTTCCACTCGGTCTGACAACAACCTTGTCCCCACCCTCGAGGAAAAATATCAATACATCACTAGGCGGGAAATCCTTCTGAACTCCGTCCATAAGATCGTGCTTTGTGATTATCTTGTGACCGGCAAGAGTGCTGCCGATATCAAGTTTTCTGAGACTTGCCATAATTGAGGCCATCTTTTCCTTGCCCGAGGCCCCTTCATAATCTTTAGAGAAAACGGCCTCAGTACTGAAACCCCATTTCTCATAAATCTGGTCCAGCCGGTCTTTGAGCGACATCTTCTTGCTTTCCCAGTAGCACATCATCTCAACTGCAATAACGGCACTGCTGACAGCATCTTTGTCCCTGATTTGCGGCATGGTCAGATACCCATAGCTTTCCTCACATCCAAAGAGGAAATACTCATCATCACCTTTCGGTCCTTCCAGTCTTGCAATTTGCTCTGCAATATACTTAAAGCCGGTCAGGACATCCTTGCACCTGCCACCTTGGCTTTCCACAATACGTTTCACCAAGTCCGTGGTCACCAAGCTTTTTACCACCAAAGGATGTTTCTCTGCTTTTTGTCCAGCAGAAAAATCCATAAGGTAGTCAACAAGCAGAACTGCAATCTGATTTCCGGTAAGCAGTTGATAGCTATCTTTCTTCTCGGTCAGGGGTATGGCAATACCAAGTCGGTCTGCATCTGGGTCTGTACCCAATACAATATCGGCTTTTTCCTTCTTTGCCAGGGCAAGGGCCATCTTCATAGCCTCAGGGTGCTCTGGATTAGGAAGCGGAACCGTTGGGAAATTCCCGTCGGGTTCTTTCTGCTCTTCCACCACTACACAGCGAATTCCTAACTGAGAAAGCATGTGCTGTACCGGGATATTGCCCGACCCATGCAGAGGGGTATATACAACCGTAATTGGATTGTTTTGCACCAAAGCCGGTCTTTTCAAATTCTGTAAAGCCGTATGATAATAGGCTTCATCTACTTTATCAGGAACCGGTACCAAAAGTCCCTTCGATCGTGCAGACTCTTCACTAATATGTTTGATATCCTTAGTTTTAACCGCATTTGCCCGCTCGGCAATCCCAAAATCATGGGGAGGGGTTACCTGTCCTCCATCCTTCCAGTAGACCTTGTAACCATTGTATTGGGCGGGATTATGACTTGCCGTTATGACAATACCAGCAGTAGTCTGCAAATAACGAACTGCAAAACTGAGCATTGGAACCGGATGCAATACCGGATACAAATAGACGGAAACCCCGTTTGCAGCTAATACAAGGGCAGCTTCCTGTGCAAATAAATCACTATAATTGCGACTGTCATAGGCAATGACTACAGAGGGATTGCCTGAAGCTTCACACAGATAGTCACTCAAACCTTGGGTTACTTTGCGGACCATATAGGTATTCATCCTATTGGTTCCACCACCAAGTATCCCACGCATTCCTGCCGTACCAAAGGCAAGGCTCGTATAGAATCGCTCATACAGGGCTTCCCATGATCCTTGGGCTAGTTCCTCTTCTATATCACTGCGAAATACCTGCTGGTCTTCTGCTTCCAAGTAGGCTTCGGCCTTACTTCTCAAATCCTTTTCATTGTATGCCATAGATCGCGTCCTCCAATGCTCTTACGGTATCGACAACCACAGAATCAGGCAGTGCCTCAAGCTCTTTTTTCGGTCTAAATCCCCACGAGACCAAAATATGAGGACAATCTGCATTCTTGGCTGTTTGGTAATCTACTTCACTATCTCCCACATACCACATTTGATCTGAAGAGAGGTGGTATTGGGTACAAAAAAGATCAATCGCTGCCCGATCAGGTTTACGAGGAAAGCCTGGGACCATTCCTCTTACCATTGCGAAAGAATATTCAGGCAGCACTTTCTTTACGATTTTTTGGGTAAGGACATCCTCTTTGTTCGAAAGGATTCCAATCGGAATTGATTCAAGACTAAGTTTTTTCAACAAAGCTTCAATGCCGGGATACGGATGGCTAAAGTCCGCATAATGGGTTTTATAATACTCCATCATGTGGTTGTACAGAAAAGAGAATCGCTCGTCTGAGACAGGATGCTTATGGTATTCCAGCAAACCAAGGAGCGCGTTGCGTAAGCCCCGTCCCACTACTTGTTTGGCTAAGGAGACAGAACAAGGATTAAGATGCTCTAAGGCGAGAGCACTGTTGAATGCGCTTTTGATATCTCCAATGGTGTTGATGAGAGTCCCATCCATGTCAAACAGGATCCCTTTTGGTAGTGGTTTCTGCATATCGCCATTATCGGGTATAGCCAAAGCGTAGTCAACAAACGTTTTGACAAAAGACGGCCACTCAGATACTGTATAATCATGCAAACCATTACAATTAAAGGTGGCAAAGAGAAACAACTCCTTCGTCACCATCCATGGGTATTCAGCGGTGCAATAGCAACAGATATTGCATCTTTACAGACGGGCGTCTCAAAAGTTGAAACCGACGAAGGCTATTTTATTGCCTGGGGTTGGTACGACAAGGAAAGTCATATACCACTCAGACTCCTTTCCTGGAATGAAAAGGACACCATTGACGAAACATGGTGGAAGAACACAATCGCACAGAGTGTGCTCCGTCGTAAAGCCTTCTTTGAAGATAAAGCAGGCGCCACCACCACGTTCAGAATCATATTCAGTGAGGCAGATTATCTACCTGGCTTAGTAGTTGATGTCTACGGTACGATGTTAAGAATCATCATAAGCAGCCGTGTAGCCCATGAACAACAGGATTTGATTGTCTCAACCCTGTATTCGATGCTCAAACCTGCTTTGATTATCATCACCACCGATTCTTCCTTTGCTTCAGCGGAGCATCTCTCCGAATCGTTGCAATATTACCAGGACGGGCAGTACTTCACCCCATCCAAACGATTGGACCCTATCCGTTTCCGAGAAGACAATCTCTATTATGAGGTAGTTCCCGGCAAGGGACAGAAAAGCGGATTCTACTGCGACCAGAGAGAGAACAGAAAAGCAATAGAACCATATGCTAAGGATGCAGTTGTTCTTGATGCATGCTCATATACAGGAGCCTTCAGCCTCCATGCACTCCGTGCAGGAGCCAAGCAGGTTGATTTGCTCGATTCCAGCGAACAAGCACTTCGCCAGGCTCTGGTTCATGTTCATATCAACCAGGATATGAAGATGATAAGCGAGGATAGCCGTGACAAAGTTACCATTACAAACTGTGATGTCTTTGAACAGATGCGCGTCATACCTTCGGACACCTATGATCTGATGATCCTGGATCCCCCGAAACTTGCCCAGACGAAAGCCCAGGCAGAAAATGCCCAGAAAGCCTATAAGGATCTCAACAGACTGGCTATGCAGAAGATCAAGAATGGAGGAGTTATTGCTACCTTCTCCTGCAGTTCAGCCATAAGTTTGGAACAATTTCGCATGATTCTTGCTTGGAGTGCAAAAGACGCAAATGTGGAAATCCAAATTCTTCAGACCTTGGGACAAAGCTCTGATCACCCGATCAGGCTTTCATTCCCAGAGTCCGAATATCTGACAGGCTACTTGCTTCGAGTAATTCGTTAACTTGCTAAAGGAGTCGGAGATGGCGTTGGGGTCGGGTTGTCATCAGGATTGATGTCACCCCCCTCCAACATATGAGAGAGGAACTGAAGCTGCTCGAGCATGGGAATCACCATCTCGGGCAAGTAATCAACCTTGCCATTACCGTCATCCAGACTCCTAAGCGCATAGCTGTAATCCTGCATGACAGGCACATCTTCCTCAAAAATCAGTTTTTCCGGCATGGTTTTCTCTACATTATAGCGACATCTTCTAAACACAGCTTTGTCATCTTTACCTGTGGAAGCACATGCTCCGAAGAGTCGGCAAATCAAAGGTCTTGCAGCGTACACACTGCAATGGAACGGAGAATCAAAAAGGTACAAAGGACAAGGTCCTTCATGATTTCCCCTTGCCAAAAGTAAATCTTCAATCAATTTTTGATCTTGTTTCACGAATAACAGATAGGCTGCTACCAACCGAGCTTCACTGGCGGTAATATCCGGCATGAAATGCTCACAACAGGTCCCACAACCGTTTCCACATGCAATTTGGTACTTTGAGCAAAACACCGAAGTCTGCTCTTCAATGGTCGCATAAAGGGCGACCAAATCAGCCATATTCTGGCCTACATATGTTGAATCAAAAGCTTTGATAAGCTGTGATATCGTGTCCATTTACGACCCACTCCTGGGATCGGAGGGGATGATAGCATTAGAGTGAATTCTGAATCAATCACCAAGGGTGCGCTTTTTCTTTTTTTTTCTTCGGCTTTCTTTTTCCGCTTGTCTAGCCCCCTGAACCGAACGCTGAACAAGACGAGCATTCCTTCTATCAGAGAGAGCCCAACCACCGATGAGTGCACTGACACCACAGAAACTGAGAATACCAATCCAAGCAAAATGATTGGACATGAACGGCAAATTGATGTTCATTCCGTAGAATCCTGTGACAAAGGTAGGGAACATCAAACTAATGGAGATGATGGTCAACCTTTTCATGATGACATTCATATTGTTGCTGATAACCGAAGCAAACGCGTCCATCGTGCCTGTAAGGATCGATGAGTAGATGTTTGCCATCTCAATTGCCTGTTTATTGTCAGTGATCACATCTTCAAGGAAATCACGCTCCTCCTCCCCTTCCAATCGGAAATACGGGGTGCGCTGCAATCGCTCCATCAAAGCTTCATTGGTAGTGAGGCTGGTAGAGAAATACACCAAGGATTTCTGGATTTGTAGAAGCTGGATCAATTCATAATTCATGATGCTCTTGTGCAATTGTTCTTCCACTTGAGTCTTCTGACGATTGATGTATTTAAGCAAGCGGATGTAAACCATGACTGCACGTCCAAGGATGCTGATCACAAAACCTTCTGCAGTCTGGACAGGATATTGCCTGTATCGGTTTTTTGCAAAATCCTCAAGGACGATGCTGTCACTTTGGCAGATGGTGATGACATTCGTTCCAGATAACACTATGCCCAAAGGCACGGCATACTGGTTGATTCCCTTGCAATCATCGGCCATGGCGGGCAGACGCACGATTAACGCGACATATTCATCTTCGCGTTCGATACGGGCCTGTTCGTCCTGGTCCATGATATCTGCGAGCAGTTCACTGGAAATTGCATATTTTTCTTCAAGTTGGGTAATGTCGTCCCGGTTGATATCCCTGGCATCTACCCAAGTGTATGGAGCCTCCTGGATTGGTTCTCCAGGAATCTGGCTCATGAGATTCTTCCTAATAGTAATCATAATTCCTCCATGGTGTTGTAGGCTTCCCTATCAAAAACCCATATAGGAGGAATCGCTTAACGATCCTAGAATAGGTTAGAGGAGGATGCCTGATCTGTGTATCTAGGCAGAGGGTTTATACTGCCACCGTCGTCTACTGTAGACATGGGTTCCTCCCCGCAATGAAATGGCTTGCCCGTCTGGCAAGCACCACGGCAATCGTATCACATTAACTTATGAATAATAAAGGGGTTCATCATAGTTTTCACACTTTTACAAATCCGGCAAAGAAATTATACTCGCAATAAGGAGAAAATAATGGTTAGTCGAGAAGAAGCAGAAACATTGTTAAGAAAATACAATCCGAATGAGGCGCTCGTATATCACGCATTTTGTGTGGAAGAAACCATGAGACGATTTGCCAAAGAATACGGCCATGATGAGGACTATTGGGCTTTGGTCGGACTTTTACATGATATAGACTGGGGCATGTTTCCTGAGCAACACTGCAAAAAAGCTCCTGAGCTTTTGAAAGAGATCGATGTTGATGATGCATTCGTACACGCAGTCTGCAGCCATGGTTGGGGAATTTGCAGCGATGTAAAACCTGAGCATTACATGGAGAAGGTACTCTATACCATAGATGAGCTAACCGGTCTGGTATATGCCACAGCTTTAATGAGACCGGAGAAAATGAATGGGATGTCAGTAAAATCAGTGAAGAAGAAATGGTCTTCCAAAGGCTTCGCCGCTGGGGTGAATAGAGACCTTATTACACAAGGCGCAGAAAGCCTGGGACTGGAGCTACCCACCATCATTTCACTTACCATCGAGGCTATGGAAGCCGCACATGAAAAAATCGGGCTTTAAGGAAGAGGCATCTGTTCTATACGGACGATTCCGGCCTTGTTCAGGACAATAGTGTAATGACTGTATATATCCAGTTGCTCTTTCTTTGAGTATTCACGGATTACCAGATGCAGGTGATAGACTTTCTCGCTATTCAGCTGGTCAAGCTCATCTGCATTTGGGTCCATTCTGAACATAATATCATTGGGATCGTCCATTTCCTTGAGAAAATCATCCAAGCGAATTCTTGTGACCAACGTGAAGTTATTCTCACGAGGAAAGAAATCCCGAGAAAGCCCTTGTTTATCTAGAGGATGCATAATCAAATCCCGAACATAATACACTACATCCTCTTTAGGGAGCATATCCCTGAAGGGGTTGTGTTGATCTGCTCTTATATCCCTCACCTTTTTTGGAACATCATCAACCTTCAAGAATTTCAGCCGAATTCTGCTGGAACATATTTTCTTATTCGTCTTTGGGGAAAGAAAGGATGAAATTTCATCACTCATCATTCTCGGTAAGACAGCGCTGAAAAAGAGACGGAGCCACTCTTTGATCCTATCTTTGAATACATATCCAATTATGATTATCAAAGCCCATTGGAACGAATTTTTAATGAATGTTGTTTCCGCAAAAATAGCGGTCAAGGTAGCGAAAGCCATGGCGATGGCAGCAGCAGCACCTGCAAGGATTTCTGAGACCCGCTTCGGCCATCGCGAAATATCAGGCACAAGATACAGACTTGATTGCGTCCACTTCTTCAATAATGCTTTCCGATACTGTACAGTCTCCGAATTTTTACTACCACTTTCGTAATCAACCTTGCTGCGATATTCCAATTCCGTACGTGAAAATACCAAAAGCTTGTTAAGATAGGGTATCAAGCTTTCTACTTGCAAGGATTTACAAGCCATATACAAATCGATGGCATGTGCTTCACTAATCAGACTGATCGATTCATCTGCCCATTTATAGGCAATGACGATACGACTTGTACTTTCTGCCTTCCCAACTATCTGTTCCAACTGCGTACGAAGCAAATTACAAAGAACCACGGTATTTTCCAACCAGTTGCTCAGTGTGGTTTCAAGTTCCCCATGCATCTTAAGCTTGACCATATCTTTACAATCTTTCAGACAAGCTTTGTCCTCATGTCTTACCGCATTCACGATACTCTGAAGTTCATGGATTACCTTTCGTTCTGAAACACTATTCAAATCTTCAACAAGAAGTCTTGTATAGTGTTTGAGCAACGTGAACGGGCTCAAGGTATTCTTGTCATCAAGCAACTCTTCCAAGGTGAACTCTGGGGAAGAATAACGCCCATGACTTTGGAATTTACGTAAGATCTTTTCTTCGCTATACGTACTGCTGTTCACGTAGAGCTGGGAGGGAGAAAACAAGTAATAGTGTAATTCTCGCTTGTATGACTTCGTCTCAGGTATAGGTAAAATGAGCTTGGTTTCGAGATGTCTGCTTGAATGCTTACGAAGATCTATCAAGGCTTTCCCCCAGTTGCAAAATTATACAAGAGGAAGAGCCCTAACGCAATCTCAATTTGGCATAGCTATCGAAAGGATAAGAAGCGGCACTCTTATCACTCAAACCCTGTAACTCATCATAGGCAGGAATGAATATCTCTCTTTTTTCAAGACCGTAAATTTGGTGAGCCTTTTCGCCTAAGAGTTGTTGTAACAAAGCATGAGAAGCACCTTGTTCTATCAATTTCTTAACCAGCAATACCATCCCGCTGAAACCAGGGATACCACAGGCACCTTTCTCTTTATCTTCCAAAGTATGTGGGGCATGGTCGGTTTCTATCCAATCCACCCTTCCGTCAAGCAGGGCTGCAAACAGTGAGCTTCGCTCCGTTTCACTACGCAAGGGAGGATTCATCTTGGCATAAAGATCATGATCTTTTGCATCCTCACTTGAAAGCAAGGCATGGTGGGGTGTTACTGCACAACTGATTCTCATCCCTTCTGCTTTCGCAGCTTCAATCTTATGCAGTGCTTCAATACTACTGAGGTGACAGACATGGAAATGTCCTTTGAATCCACACTCTTTTATGATCCTGATCTGATCTGAGACACTTTCAACCTCGGCCGCCACCGGACGCGCAAGAGAGTGAGTGGAGTAATCTAAAGGATCCTCAAGCTCAGGATGCAACAGGGATTCTTTCTCACAGTGCACCGCTACAACCCCAGTATAATCAAGTTCTGCCAATTTCCTGTATACAAATGATTGAAGATCCTCTCCCACAAGTCCCATATTGCCAGTGGAGTGCCCCGCAAAAAGCTTGAGCCCTATTACCGAAGGGAACAAGGCCTTTGCCAGCTGAACTACCTTCGTGATTTGCTTTTCATCAGAAGTGAGCCCTGCATACAGATGATACCGAACCGGACTCCGTAGAGATGCGGCATCGGCAATGCGTTTGAGAATATGCTCTTCATCAGTAAGAGCTGGCTGGGTGTTCGGCATATCGAACACCTCATCCACCCCGCAAGCATACGCTACCTCAAATCCATGAGCTAGCGTTTCCTTGTTTTGTTGTTGCCAATCTCGTAAATGCACATGTGTATCAATCATAAGCTATGAGTTGGGGGGCCTCCTTGGCCAAATAATCGTATTGCATGAACGTACCCCAGCGACAAGTCAACCTATCACCACAGGCACACTCTCCACACATTCCGATTCCACACAAGGTGGTCCTTTCCATAGAGAGGTATAAATTTTCTTCCTTCACACCTCGTCCAAGCAATTTCCTACAAGCTATCGCCATGAAAATTTCTGGTCCAACCAGATAACAGGCCTGATTGGGGTCCAAAGGAATCGTATCTAAAAGATCCAATACTCTACCAGGTCTTCCATCATCGGCTACACAGGTAAAATCACCGTATACAGATAGATCCTCTTCCAGCAAAGCCTTGCCTTCAACTGTTTCACTGGTACCAACCAGAATAGTCATTTTACTGCCTTGTTCTTTCAGCTGCTGTGCCATCGCAGGCAGTGTAGCAACTCCTGTGCCACCACCTAACAGAAGCGCTTTCTTAGTCGGTTTGTTCTCCAATTGGGCACCGTATAAGCCACGAATATAGAGTTCTTCGCCAGCTTCAATCGTGCAAAGCCTCTCAGAAAACGGGCCCCTGTTTTTCACGACGAATGTCAAAGGCTCATTATGAGCAACAGAGAAGGGTTTTTCTCCAAACCCAGGAATCCAAAGGAAGGCAAATTGACCTGCCTTGCAGTCCATTTTCCCATCCAAAGTAATGATTCGAGTATCTTTTCCATATTGTTCACTTTTTAGAACAACATGTTTCTCATAAGCCATCTGCCTTCGATCAATGATGAAAGAGGATGAAGTAACGGTCGGCAAAGCCTGTTTCTTGAGCATTGCCTCTGCCTCATTTTGCATTGCACTGAGATAGGAAGGCCAATCCTTTTGGTTGACAGTTCCTAGTGCTGATCCAATACCTACTGCATCAGCCCCTGCTTCGATCAAGGCAGCCGCTTCAGCTCCTGTACTTACCCCGCCCATTCCAATGAGGGGGATATCATCACCACAGGCTTTTCTAATGGCTTTGATTGCAGACAGAGCATCCTGATACACCTGATGTCCACTACAACCGCCCTTCCCTCCCAATTTGTTTTGCAAGATAGGAGTACCGGAGACGGGGTCGATATGTACAATTGGGCCAACAGTATTGATGGCAACGAGTCCATCTGCACCACTTTCGATTACAGCTTTGGCAATGGAGCCGATATCATCTACATTAGGCGTCAGCTTGATGAATAGCGGGGCTTTGCAATCTTTGGTTGCTTTCTTTATTTCTCTTACATACTCAGTTGCAATATTTTGATCACACCCGATTGAGGCACCGTAGCCTACAGAAGCGTGGGGGCAAGAGAAGTTCAATTCCACTAAATCGGCAACCTCATCAAAAGCCTTTACCAAGGTAATGAAATCCTCGATGCTATTTGCGGAGAGAGACACATTCAGCAGAGCTCTGAAATCATGCTCCTTACGGAGTTTTCTCATTTCATACAGAGCTTCTTCCATCCCGGGGTTCCTAAGCCCAACCGAGTTTCCGAAGTTCCCGGTGGAAGTTTCGCAGATAACAGGCTCTCTGTTCCCTGGATTCACTTCCACCTGAAAACTCTTGGTCGTGATTAGACCGATACTCTCAACCTTCTTGTCAAAAAAGGAGATCAAGGTAGGTTTTGTGGAAGCAACCCCGCTGACTGTTGTCAGCAAGGGTGAAAGCTGGGAATCAAGGTGACGATGAGTTAGTACTTTCAAAGCATCTTTCATAGGGAAGTCTCCGTAAGCAGGCTGCGTATATTGGCTTCACATATTTCGAGCCAATCCTCAGGAACCGGATTTGACTTCCATGGATGGGTCAAACCACTTGAGCTGTTTATTCTTGCGAGTTCTATCGGATATCCAGCTTTTTTCAGTATTTCCATAACCTCTTTTGCAGAACCACCTTGGCTGCCGACGCCAGGGATGAGCAAGGGAACTGCTTGGTCGTGGTAGAACGTAGCGATATCAAGCAATTCTGCAAGATTGGTTGCACCGACAACAGCCCCTACACTCCCGGATTTCTGATTATATGCAGCAATTTGGGATGCAACTTCAAGATACAACGGCTTGGAAGCAGTACCTTCTTTTGTCACTTGAAGATTCTGTAGGTCCTTGCCGCCGGGATTACTGGTACGATTAAGGATATAGGCCCCTTTTTCTGGAAAGGAGATGAATGGTTTCACTGAGTCACTACCCATATAGGGGGCTACTGTCACCGCATCAGTCTGCCAGGCTTCGAAAGCTTCTTTCGCGTAGTTCAAGCTGCTTGTAGCAATGTCACCCCGTTTACTGTCCAGAATTACAGGGATGCCAGGGAAGAAGTTTTCCAACATATCAAGCAAATCGGCAAGCGCAGCACTTCCTGAAAAATCCTCATCGCGAGGACGATCAAGGCACTGGTAATACCCGAGATTCGGTTTGAACGCTGCAGGAATCAAACCAGCAAGCGTCATCCTGCGGAACAACTGCTGGAAGAAACTATTTAAATCGCTGCGTACATTTCCCGTGGAAAATGGCAGGGATTGTACCAACGGGTCCAAGCCCATGCAGGTAATATTCCCTGCAACTTCTGCGCTCTGCTGTAATTTTGTCTGGTAGCTCACCGTCATAACTCCTTATCGTTCCACCTTAGGGAAGCCTTGTTTTGCTCCCCACCCGAAGGGGTCTTCTCTCCACAAGGTTAGCAAACGAGCTTCCTCATCATCAATATATCCGGTTTTCTTGGCACTATCGACCATGACATCGTAGTCAAGAATCGTATGGAAGGTACAAGCAGGCTCCAAGGAGGTAAAGGCATCCTTTGCTGCTTGGAATCCATAGGTGAAGATTGCAAGTGTATAAGGACAGAGTCCCTTGGCATTCACAATAGCCTGAACCGCTTTGATGGAAGAACCTCCTGTGGAGATCAGATCCTCAATAAGCAGTACTTTGGCCCCTTCATAACTCCCGCTGGCTCCCAGGCCCTCAATTTGCTGTCCAAGCCCATGGTCTTTGCCTGAGCTGCGTACATAACTCATCGGTTTGGCAAGTTTATCGGCAAGGGTGGTAGCATGGGGAATCCCTGCAGTTGCGGTTCCTGCGATATTATCAGGGTCAAAACCAAGGGTTTCCACCATTGCAGCAAAAGCTTCGCTCACCAATTTTCTTGCAGAGCTTTCTGCAAGCAATCTTCTGTTGTCATTGTATATTGGCATTCGATATCCGCTTGCCCAAGTAAATGGATCTTGTACTTGCAGTCTGATCGCTCCAAGATCCAATGCTATCTTTGCCAGTTTAGGCCCGTATTCGTTGGTAATATCTTCAATCTTTTTCATGGTCTCTCCAGTTTATCTTATTTATTATGTCTCTTCCAGATTTCTTTGAATGTATGGGTCTTATTACAGTAAGCGCATACGAACGTATTTTCTTTGGTCCTTTGGAACATTGCAGGAACCCCTTCGTTCTGTTCAGGATTAGAGATACACGCTTCGTTAGTACAGGCAAGGTCCTCGAAATTGTAGATTCGAGGGGGCAGATACAATCTGAATTTATGGATTACTCTTCCATCCTTGATCAAGTTTAAGGTACAACCTGGGGCTACAGCGCTCAATCTTTTCAGCTGTTTTCGATCAAGGTCATAGGAACCGGGTCTAAAGATGATACCCTTGTAGGTCTGATCATCATTACCCGTGCTCACCCAATCTCCGCCCTTTTGCTCATCCAAGCCCAGAACGGTACTGATTAATCGCATATGCCTTCTTATTTCGCCAGGATTGTCACCCTTCAAGATGTGGTCGATTACGATACCGTTATGGATTGGTTGTACCCCTTCGCTTACATGCTTTTCTTTCATTGGTTTGGAAGTAAGGTCAATCTCAGTAATGTAATCTTCTCTGACTGCTTCTTCTTTTTTTACCGTAGGCACGAAGTCAGACCCAATTCGTCCGGCTATCAAGGACAGTAGTACGATACGTACGTACATGCCGTTGATCGATTGCCTCTCCCAGCCGTTCAGGGGAGTTTCATCAAGGAAAGTCGGAATGGTCGGAGTAACCTTATGCCTGGGGAGTGGATGATAGAACTTTGTCCCTTCCTTGATCTTCGGGAGGAACTCTTTGGTGAAGGTAATGCTGCGACGCAATTCCTCCTGTTTTTGCAATATTCTGTCACCCATACGTTCGAGCTGTGGACGGGTGAAGTACCATTTGGAGGCAATGTCATCTTGAGCAAGATACTCTTCTATTGAGGAAAAAATCCTGACCGAGTATCCATTCTCTTTCATTCTTTCAACGTAGAATTCGGGCATCGCTAATTCTTCAGGAGCAATAAGATCAACTTTAACCGATTTGAAAATTTTTAATCCATCAGCTTTCGAATGAACTGTTCTGCCGTGAAAGAGGTCTCCAACAAGAGCCAGATGCAAGCTATCATTGCTCCAGTTATTATCTTCCAAGAACGTAAACTCATCCAGCAACTCTTGGGTGGGGTGTTCATGCTTTCCATCACCTGCATTGATAAAGGCAGGTTTTCGATACAGGCTATTTCTCTGGGCATAAGCCGAACAAGCTTCTTCCAGATACTTGCAGAGACCTTCAACTTTACTACGTACGATGAAAATCGAGTTATAGTACCCAATCATCGTATTGAAGGTGTCGGCGTAGCTCTCCCCCTTGCTAAAGGAAGCATTTTCCGCACTCATTTCAGAAACTTTCGCATGATGGAAGTTAGCTGCGTTTCTGAAAGACTCCTTAGTTCTCGTGCTGTTTTCCAAGAACACTTCATAGATACCAAAATCCTTGTCATCGATTCGATATGATGCAAGTTTCTGTTCATCCCGTTGCTCCATTGCCTGCTTTAGGGTCTTCACCTGAGAGAACAAGTACATACGCTCTTCCTTGGAAAAGTCCTCGATCACACATAAAGATCGACCGGCAAATACGTTCTGTTTATCCATTTTGGCTCCTTCAAAAAAAAAGTCGGCCCTACGACCGACTCTTCAATACAATATAATGACGGGAAACCCATTCCAAAGTTTGGTACGTAAAGGCGTATCTTTTCCTAGGCATAAGTCCCTCCAAATTTTCTTCTGCTGAACCATATCAGAGAGCAGGCTCTCTGTCTAGGCTAATCCTCAAGTTTTTTTACCAGTTGCATCCTCATCAGCTTCTAAAGCACTTAGACTATCAAATACATCCACCCGTTTCGATGGTACTTTCGGTTTTTCCTCCACTTTGACAGACTCTGTTACAGGTTTCACCGGGTTAGTTACCTTTGGTTCTATCTTGATAGATCCAACTGGGTTCGTTGCTTTTGGCTCAACCTTGACAGATTCCACCGAGCTTGTAGCTTTTGGTTGTTCCTTTACAGATTTAACCGATTCCTTTACAGAAATAACAGTCTCATTTATAGGTTTACTGTTAGCCCAAGACTCAATGGTAGGATATTGTGCCCCAGGACCGAAAGCAAGTACTGCCTCGAACTGTTCGGAGGAAATCTTGCCTCTGTTCTTGATATCCTTCTTATACATTTTCTTGTACCAAGAACCGGCATGTTTGTGCACATAGTTTTTCTTCTGTTTATGTTTTACCTTTTTACCACCGACAGCATTATACCGGGAAGCATAGTTGTGATAACCATACCCTCTTCCATATCCATACCCATACCCATAATGAAGTCCGGTTCCGATTGCACCTGGAGCTACCCCGTTGAATACCACACCTGAGATTGTGACATTCGCCGTGTTCAAACTCGAAATCAAATCAAACAAGGCTCCTTTACTGGTAATTCCAGCTCGTACAGTGATGATAAGGCCTTCAGTATGCTTGCTGATAGACAGTAATTCGCTTGCAGAATCAAGCGGAGGGGCATCAATGATAACGAAGTCATACACTTTCTCAAGATAACTTATGAGTTTTGCATACCTTGGATTGGAGAAAATACCAGCATGAACCAGCGGAGTATTCCCAGGAGGCAGCAAATGTAAATTCGGTACCTTCTCAATTGGTACGACTATACAATCTTCCAAAGGGGCATTCTTGGTAATATGGTCAACCAGACCGACTTCCCGATGCTCAAGTCTGAAATAACGTTCCATACTGGGAAGGCGAAGGTCCCCATCCAACAATAATACATTACTTCCCATTTGAGCTAAAGCTATGGCTATGTTGCCTATGATTGTGCTTTTTCCTTCTGCCATCGAACAACTTGTGATGGAAAAGATATGCTTGTCCGTACGGTGTAAGAGCATATTAGCAGCCAACTTGAAACGCTCTGCTTCAAATGACAGTGGATCGTTATGTACAATCAGAGTCGGATACATATCAGCTTGAGATACTCTCATCATAGGTATCCAACCCAAGATAGGAACATCTTTTCCTAGAATCCTCTTAATCTGCGACTCAGTCTGTATCGATACATCCAGTGCTTCTATGGCAAGGGTCAAAAGAAGGCCAAACGCACCACCCAAGAGAATTGCAACAGCTAGAATCAACAACTTATTGGGACTAACCGGGTTCATTGGTTCAATAGCCTGATCAACCACCGTTACATTTCCTGAGACAGATGCCTCAACAAGTTTTACATCTTCCAGCATTTCCCTCAGTTTCAAACCTGTTGCTTCGTATATCTTGACATCACGTTCCAGCTCTGACAATTTTCGTTCCAAAACAGGAAGTTGGGAAAGTTCAGAACTGAAAACATCACCTCGCTCTTCATATACCTTGATACCGACTTCGGTAGTAAGAATCTGTACGATAGCTTGGGTATTCGCTTCATTTCCATAGGCCCGGGTGAGTGCAGATACTCTGTCGAGCAACTCTTTATTCACTTGATTGATTGCACTTGTAATCACATATATCCGAGAATTAGAATCTGAATTTTGGGTAGTATTTGCCTGATCCGCAGTAGCAGTAGTGCTTAGGGCTTCATACATGGTCAACTCTGTCTTCCAAGTTGCCAAGTCTTTAAGGTTCTCTTTAATTGAAGAATCAGAACGTATCTGGTCAAGAGATAAGATTTCTGAGATGCCTGCCTGTTGTAGTCCTTGGTTGTAAGAGTCCAAGAATACATTGGCTTCTTGGAGTTGTAGCTTCAGGGGCTCTAGGCGTAAGGTGTAGTAAGAAATCTGCTGAACCAGCATAGAACTCTTATCTGTGAGCTGAATAATGTCGCTTTTTTCCCTAAAATCCCCTAATGCATTGCTTGCATCCAAAAGTGCAGCATCATTAATCGGGATTTGGGATTCTATGAATTCACGCTGTGCGGTTTTTGAATTCTTGGCGATACCAGTCAATAAATTATCATAGCTGGAAGCAAGAGCGTTGGCAAAATCGCGGGCAAATGCAGGACTTGAATCTGTCACGGTAATACGAACAATATTTGTATCCTTGACGGTAGATACAACGATACGGTCCTTCACACTGCCTAAAACGTCTTTGTCACGATAATCCAAGCCATCGGCATTCTTATATTTAGAGAGGTCCAATGAAGAAAGCGCATATTCAATGTTGCGTCTGCTTGTAATCAACTCAACTTCTGTCGCTATCTTTGTTGTAGATGCGGACATATCCAACAAGGATTCAAACGAAGAGGATGTTTGTATTGGGTCTACCAAGACCGAAACTTCTGATTCATATTGAGGAATAGCTATCTGTAAATAACCAAAGGCCAACCCAACAACTATCACGAACCCAAGTAGGAACCATCTGTAGCGTTTGTGGAAAATATGCAGTAGATCTGCAATCGATATGCCTTCCTCACCAGAATTGAAGACTCCGACGGAAGATTGATATTCTTCTTGTTGACTCATTATCTCTCTCCTACAGGGCTTTGGCGTCTACGAGCACTTCAAACACAGTGTACACAATACCTATAAGGGAACTTACCAACCCGATGATTGCAACCGTAGGTGCAATATCCTTGATTAAAGTATCCTTTGCTACAGTAATTGTTGACTCTGGAATGAGCGGAGCTTCATCAGACATCTTCTTGCCATCGGGGCCTGTTATCTTGATGTTCGTTGGATAGGATGCGTCATCACTGAGACCACCTGCCAATGAAATATAATAGTTGACTGTCTTATCAGGTACGTAAGCGAATACACCCGGACGTTGGACTCCTCCACTTACATTGATTAATCTTTGGGTGAAAGGAATAGTGAGCGAATCGCCACTTTGCAGTTTCACTGTTTGCTGACTATCTTGGCCCGAAAGAATTTGTTCGATATTTATTGGAATACGATGCCCATCACGAAGTAAATATGCACCTTCAAGATCACTAACAGTCAAGAACCGAGTAGTGATTGATGTGAGCATCTGCTTCATGGATTCACCTGGATAAAATTGATAGAAAATTCTACCAGACGGATAACCTACCAAAGCAGTTGAAGAGAGAGCATCATAGACTTCGGTAGAAGAAACAGCACCTTCAATTGTTACAGTTTGCACGCTTGGCGCTTGTACATCCACAACCACCTGATCCGAATTGGCAAGCTTGAAATCAGGTTCCTCTAGAAGATTCACATATTGTACGTACCAGGTACCTGTCTCAGGATTATACCTCTGCACCCTGATATTCTGTACATCTGCAGAGGAAAGTACCCCTCCGCCATAATTGGTCAGCAGGTCTTTCAAGCCTTCAGTCGGTAAAATCTGATAGGTACCACCTTGGTACACCTGCCCTGCCAATACAACCATCTTGTCTGCACGTTTGAGTGTGATTAAATCACCGCTCTTCAATAGAGGATCTTGGTCCAAAGCTCCCTTTCTCATTGCACGATATAAATCGTAGGAAGCCTCTGTACCATCAACATGACGTACCATGACAGAACGGGTTGAAGCATAGGGGGTAGCGGTCTGGATGACCTCACTGAGGCGGGAAAGGCCCCATGCAGGAACAACTCTAGTCCCTTGCACCTCACCAATGACCGATACCATGAAGGAACCTGTTTGCAAGAATACCAATTGTGGATTCGAATAACTGTGGTACGTAGTTACCATCGTATATACTGCCTGACGAAGTGCTCCAAAAGTTAAACCCGCACCTTTGATTGTACCAAGACCAGGGATTGTAACATTTCGATTTTCATCTGCTTGTAAATCGACGGTAACACTTTTCATTCCATCCAAATACACCAACCTGAATGTATCACCGGGGGTGACTGGATATCCTGAATTGCTAATTGCACTTTGGAGTTTTTCTGCATCAGTATAGACTTTTGCATAGACATCAGTATTTACATCAGTTTTTGGAAGCAGCCCTAGCTGAGCTGTAAACGATTGTACTTCTAATTTTTCAAGTGTAACACTTGTGTCTTGCTGACCACCAAATAGGGGGCTTCGGATTACCAACCCAGCATCCACAGCAAATAAAATACCGGAGCAACACACCCCGATCATCAGTACAACTACAAGGACCTTCTTGGTTCTATTCATGCAATATATCCCTTCATTATATGTCACTTCTAGTAAAACAGTGTAGCTTGTCGTTTCATCCTATCATTTGCAGATTGATGAAACAAGTCTCATTTACAGGTTCTCTGTTGCTACAACACCTTAAATCGGCAAAAAGTTACCTATTAAAAAATACCTAAAAAGATATAACTCTCCATACAATTTCAACTTAGCAACGCTAAAATCCATACACATACTCAAGAATGCCGAAAAACCTCTGCTACAAGCCTAGATTCCCCTATAATTTTCATAAAATTTTATTTTTCAGTTTAATTGCATTTTAGGCAGGACAATTTTAACTTCCCATGAAATTTTACAAGAACACTGCGTTATACTACGCATAATGTTTTATATTAATGTTTTGACAGCAAGATATTCGTCACGTATAATTTGAAAATGTTGAGGTTCTTCTAGTAATATCATACTATCACGCAATCTTTTTAAGGAGAGAATCATGAAAAAAAGCATTGTTCTTCTGTTGATCGTGCTGTTGGCTTCATCCTTTGCCTTTGCTCAAGGTACCAAAGAGGATGCCACCATGGCAAATGCACCAATGAAAGTTGGTGTAATCTACGTTAGTTCTCCTGGGGACTTCGGTTATTCCTACATGCACGACCAAGGCACAAAAGCCATGGAAGCATATTTTGGAGACAAAATTGAAGTTATTCGTATGGAAAACATTCCCGAGAATGACAGCTCCGAACGTGTAATGGAGAACCTGATTGACGAGGGTTGTAAAATCATCTTTGCCAACTCATACAACTACATGCAATACATGCTCAACGTTGCAGAAAGATACCCCGACGTATATTTTGAACATTGCTCAGGCTATCTCTCAAACGACAATATGTCCAATTACTTTGGACGTATGTACCAGATGCGTTATCTCTCCGGCATGATTGCTGGTGCAATGTCTGCATCAGGAAAGATCGGTTATGTTGGCGCATACAATACTCCTGAAGTTGTTCGTGGTATCAATGCATTCACCCTTGGTGCACGTTCAGTTAACCCCAACGCAACCGTTACTGTTGTTTGGACAAACACTTGGTTCGATCCTACCCTTGAAAGACAGAGTGCAGTAGCTCTGCTGGATCAGGGTTGTGATGTAATCGCACAGCACCAGGATACAACCGAACCTGCAAAGGCTGCTCTTGAAAGAGGAAAGTATGCAATCGGTTACAATGCTGATTTCAGAGCCATCATTGGTGATGACCGCGTGCTTGTTTCCCCGATGTGGAACTGGGGTAATTACATGATTCCTGAAGTCCAGGCAGCACTTGATGGTACTTGGAAGAGCCAGAGTTACTGGGGCGGTCTTGATGACGACATGATTCATCTTTCACCGATTTCCCCATTGGTACCCCAAGCAATGGTTGACAAGGTCATGGCAAAACAGGACGAGATCAAGAATGATACTTGGGATGTTTTCTGGGGAGCTCTTAAGGACAATACCGGTGCTGTACGTCAGCAGGCTGGCCAAAAGATGAGCGATGGCGACATGCTCACTATGGATTGGTTTGTTGAAGGCGTTATCGGAAGCGTCAAATAAGAACTATTTAGTTCCTAGTTGGATAGGGGCGGGCTTATGCCCGCCTCTACTTGATTAAAGATCTTTTTCGCCTATTTCCAGGCAACACAGTAAGCGAACAAAACATGAGCGAATTTACCACCGACGAAACACCCGTCGTGCGAATGGTTAATATAACCAAGCATTTCCCAGGTGTACTTGCGAATGATCAAGTTGATCTGACGCTTCATAAAGGTGAAGTTCTTGCCCTATTGGGAGAGAATGGAGCTGGAAAAAGTACTTTGATGAACATGTTGGTTGGGCTGTACCAACCCGATAGCGGAGAGATTTATGTAAAAGGCTCTCTCGCAGATATCAAATCACCACAGGACTCAATGGCCCTTGGTGTTGGGATGATCCACCAGGAATTCATGCTTGTCGGGAATATGAGCGTAGCTGAAAACATCGTCTTAGGGATGAAAGATCTGCCTTTTGTTCCCCCTATGATTGAGATACGAAAGAAAATTACCGATCTCAGCAAACGCTACGGACTACAGGTCCACCCGGACAAAATCATTCAGGACCTTTCGGTCGGCGAACAGCAACGTGTAGAAATATTGAAACTGCTGTATCGCGGGGCTGATATTCTCATACTCGATGAACCGACGGCGGTTTTGACTCCCGGAGAAGCCCGCGATCTCAACGAAATTCTCAAAAAAATGCTTGCCGAAGGAAAAAGTGCAATTTTCATTACCCATAAAATGGATGAGGTTATGGAATTCAGCCATTCGGTACAAGTCCTAAGACGTGGAAAAAGCGTTTCAGTTTGCCCGACGAAATCCATCAAACGGGTACAGGATTTAGCCAATATGATGGTTGGCCGCGATATTCTTTTCTCCCTTGAAAGAGGCCCCTACTCTCCTGGTGAGGTACGTGTGGAAGCTCAGGATCTGACTGTCCTCCCTATAGGGGGTGGCAAACCAGTTTTGGATAATGTTTCCTTGACCATTCAAGGTGGCGAAATCCTTGGTATCGCAGGAGTGGCAGGAAACGGGCAGCAACAGCTTACCGAAGCGCTCACAGGCTTATTGAAAGTCAACAGTGGAAAAATATTTTTGAACGGCAAAAATATGACCAATAAAACTCCACTCCAGATAATCAAGAATGGAGTAAGTCATATTCCTGCTGATAGAGGAAGAATGGGCGTTGTTGGCGATATGAGTGTTGGTGACAACCTTGCCATGAAGAAATATCGTACCAATGAGCTTTCGGTGCATAGTGTTATCAAAAGAGGCTGGGTACGAAAATTTGCAGAACGTCTGATCGAGGCTTTTACAATCAAAACCCCAAACCAAGATACTTCAGTAAAATTTCTCAGCGGTGGAAATATCCAAAAGACCATCCTTGCTCGAGAAATTGATTCATGTGGAGGGATACTTATTGCAGTCTACCCTTCCCGTGGCTTGGATGTCGGTGCTACCGAGGCGGTTCGCCAAAATCTCATTAAACAAAGGGACAAAGGAAATGCCGTTTTGTTGGTGAGTGAGGAATTGGAAGAATTATTGATGGTTGCAGATAAGATTGCAGTCATATTTGAAGGAAGAATTATGGATATCCTTGATGCAAAGGAAGCAACAACTGAAAAACTTGGCATGCTGATGGCAGGTGTTGAAAAGGAGGGGGTATGAGAATACGCTTTGAAAAGCGCGATTACCGCTCCAAGAGAATAGCAATACTGGTTCCCATCATCAGCCTTTTAGTCTCCTTCTTATTGGGAGCCATTGTGTTGGGATTTTCACATGCCAATCCTCTTCAGACCTACGGTGCAATGATCAAAGGTGCCTTCGGTAGCCAGATGAAACTCCAATACACCTTGGTGAAGGCAATTCCTTTATTGCTCTGCGGACTTTCAGTTGGAATAGCCTTCCGCCTTAAATTCTGGAATATCGGAGCAGAAGGACAATATGTAGGCGGTGTAATAGGGATTACTTGGGTCATGCAGTTTTGGACCTTCCTGCCAGAAGCACTGCTGCTTCCCGTCGGAATCATTGTAGGTGTACTTACAGGAGCTCTTCTTGGAGGTATCCCAGGCGTATTGAAAGCGCAGTGGAGTGTTGATGAAACCCTGACAACCCTGATGATGAACTATATCATTATCGGGTATGCAGAGTATCTCTACATCAATGCATGGAAGGCCCCACTAGGTAATATGGGTACTGTGCCCTATCCTAAAGTAGCTTGGCTACCCAAAATATGGGGACGCGTTCATGCCGGTATTTTCTTCGCTTTGGCTCTCGTAGTCATCCTTTGGTTTGTTCTGTACAAGACTCGTTGGGGTTTCGAATTGAATATGATCGGAAAAAACCAACGGGCAGCACAATGCCAAGGCGTCTCGATTAAAAAGAATATTATCCTCGCGATGCTGCTCAGTGGAGCAATTGCAGGTCTTGCAGGAGTGATTGACTCTGCTGCTGTAACCCATCAGTTAACCAAAGGTGTAGATGCAGGCTATGGATTCACCGGTATCATCATAGCATGGATGAGTGGGCTCAATCCTTTCGTCTCAATTATAATATCAATCATCATGGCAGCACTAGAAACCGGTACTGATGCACTTCAGATGAAATTGGGATTGCCAAGTGCCATGGGAGAAGTTCTGCAAGGCCTGATCCTTATTCCCTTGCTTGCAGGTAATATATTCATTGAATACCGAGTACTTTTTATTCGGTCGCACAAGGAGCTCAGCGTATGAACATGGTCGATTTCATAACTAAATTATTGGCAGCAACATTGGCTATGGGAACTTCGCTGACATATGCAACTCTCGGCGAGGTATACACACAAAAGACAGGAATTCTCAATCTTGGGATGGAAGGTATCATGCTCATGGGTGCGTTGGCAGGATTTACTACCGCCTTCAATACAGGAAATCTGTTTCTTGCAATGCTCATGGCTATGTTTGTCGGTGGTCTTTTCAGTCTATTGCATGCTTTCTTATGCATTACGATGCGAGCGAATCAGGTACCTGCAGGACTTGCCATTACGATATTCGGTACAGGATTGGCCAACTTTCTTGGGGAACGATTGGGACCGGCATCCAATAATTTCAATCTTACCGGAATGAACCTCCCCTCTACATTCAGTAACATTGCAATTCCAGGCTTGAGCAACATCCCTATTTTCGGCGCATTGTTTAATGTCAGCATTTTGACCTATGGATTGTATATTCTGATTCCTTTCTCATGGTTCTTTATGTATAGAACAAAACATGGAATGGTAGTACGAGCTGTAGGAGAAAGCCCGAAGACCGCTACTGCTTTGGGAATTTCTGTATCTAAAATCAGGTATCTGTACACTACCCTCGGAGGTGTTTTAGCCGGTTTGGGCGGGGCCTGCCTCTCATTGAGTTTCACACCCAGCTGGAACCAAGGAATGACAGGAGGAAAAGGCTGGATCGTAATCGCTTTGGTTATTTTCTCCACATGGAACCCCGGCAGAGTAGTAATCGGTACGTTGATTTTCGGCGGAATAACTAGTTTGCAATTCAGTCTGCAGGCAGCAGGGCTTAAGATGGTGATTCCTAGCCAATTCTTGGGTTTCTCCCCGTATCTTATTACTCTCATAGCTTTGGCTGGAATGACTATCATCAATCAGAAGAAGAAAGGGTCGTTCGCGTCCCCTGCCGCTTTGGGCACTTCCTTTGCCATTGATGATAAATAAAGATTACCACCAAAATCTTGAAGGGGGCTTTCGAGCCCCCTTTTTTCATGTTGCATAGTTTGGCTTAAGTTCGTACGATAGTTCTATGAAAAAAACGAATGCAATGAGAATTTTGGAGTCTCATAATATCGAATATGAAGTCATCACCTATGACTGGGATGAAGAACATTTGGATGCTGTACATGCCACTCAGAAAGCTGGGTTGGAACTTTCTCAAGTGTTCAAGACTATAGTGATGGAAGATAGTAATAGACAGATATTTGTATTTTGCTTACCTGCTGATTTTTCTATAAGCATGAAGAAAGCCCGTGCTTTGACTGGGAGTAAGGATATAGATCTCCTGAAGCTTGATAAGCTTCAAATGGTCACAGGGTATATTCGTGGCGGGTGCAGTCCTTTGGGAATGAAGAAACAGTTTCCCACCTTCATTGAGGAAGTGGCACAGCTGGAACCCTATTTGTACGTAAGTGCAGGCTTACGAGGATACCAGCTGAAAATCAAACCTGAGGATCTGATTACTGCAACCGGGGGCCAATTTGCAGACTTCTCCTAATCGTGTTGATTATGGCTGGTAAAGAATCTTCTGAATCGAAGGGAAACTGAAACTCCAATGAGGAAAGTCAGGATAATCACAGCAGCAATACCCAAGCTGGTAGCCCAACGCAAGGCGAAGAATCCTTTCTGATAATGTGTAAGAAAGAAGTCAAATGCAGTACATGATCCTAAGATAATGACCAATATACCAAGGATCATATCAGCCACAGGAATTCGTTTTATCTTTCTGGCAGTCAGCCATATATAGAAAAGTCCTGTCATAAAGGTAATAAACGCAATCATAGGAAGCGCAACAGGGGCAAACCAGGTCAAACGTTGCGACAAGAGTATATTCATAAATACCAGAAAGACAATGATTGATGCGAGCATCATCAAAGCGCTTACTTTCTTATGTTCTGCAGCCCAGCGTGACCATGGGAATACCCCGCAAAACCAGAATAAGAGGAGAGAAGCTGCTCCAATCAACGACCAGAACCAGGCAAAGTCTACACCATCAAGCCCCAAAAACAGGACTGCCATCAACAGACATTGCCAACTCGCCTGCTGTACGTATTTCGGTTTTGCCAACACAATTGCAAGCAATGAAAGAGCAGCAATACCAATGCTGAAAAGAGGTATGAAGCTATAAGCAAGAGCATTGGCTATCCAAAGAGAAATAGCCACAGTCAACTCCCCTACAACCCCAAGGATGATAATCAATTCCAACATCCCTTTCTTTGCCTTGGTGATGCCTTTGGTACCTTCCTTAGGTAACGGTTCAGCAAAGAGGGGTTCGGCTACGGGCTCTTCTATCCCCGCGGGCAAATGGACTTCAGTACCACACAAAGGACAGGATTTTGCCCCATCTGTTAATTTAACTCCACAACGTACACAATATGCCATAGTTACATCTACCTCTCGGAATTTCTATTGGTTGCAACTTCTACATCGATACCATCTTCAACCAAGAAGGTACAAAATTGATGTTCCAATTCAGTATCGACCGTATAGAAACTCGTAAAGTTAATTATAATTTTATCAAGATACCCTATTACCGCCAAGGCTACTTTATTCAACAGCCCAGGGCTGAGATGAAAATCCAACCGAGTCACTGTATCTTGCAACTCTTTGGGAAATGGGACATATCCAAAATTCGAAATAATTCCACTATACTGATCATCACCCAGATAATCGGATAACAGTTTAAACAAAGGATTCTTTAAGGCTGTCGGTGCAAATCGGATCACAGGATTTCGCTCTCCTGCAACATTGCGTTTAATTTGGCTGAGTAATCGCTTCTTTGATTGAGCCTGTACCATTTGGGTATGTACTTCCTGCCCTATTTCTTCGAAGGAGTAGAATCCCAAGGATGGCTCGATTTCCACAATTGCAAAAAGGGTAAAATTACGCATGGTATCATACCCGAATATCTTTCTTAGGTTCATGGGAACAGAGAGCCGTATTGGCTTTCGCTTGTACTGCACAGGCTCTTCTATTTGTTGTAATTGCTGCAAACAATAAAGATATACGGATGAAAGGTATTCCCCAATGGTAAGTTTCCGTGCTTTTGCTCGTTCTTTTATTTGTTCAGTAAGGATGGTTGCGCTGATGACTTTGACCCTGTCATCGTAGGATCCCCCTTTCCGATGGAAAGCCTTATTGATCGTTGGATAGGAAGGAAGTTTCTTATCATAGAGATGTTGGAAAGGATCACTGAATTCCTGCTTAGTGGGTCTTGCATTGAATTCAAGGCTATCTGCAAATTCAGGCTTGCCGATTCCGGCATGATAATAATAGCGTTCAACCAACAGCTTCAAATAAGCCATTCCCCCTGCCCCGTCAGTGAGTGCATGAAAGCATTCCAGACCTATTCTGTGGCTGCTGTAGATTACTTTGAAAAGATAGCCATTATTCTCTTTGAAGGTAAATCGCCCACTTGGGTACGGCCCTTCTTCATGTACGATTGCAGGCATCTCATTTGGCGATAGGTAGTACCAGAAAAAACCTGTATGCAATCCTACCTTCGCATAGGAACAGCGGTGAAGCAAGTCATGCAAGGCTTGCTCCAGAACCGCTTTTTTTATAGTAAATCGAAAATCCATGGAGACCCTAAAGGTATTCGCATTGTACACAGCTTCCGTAGGTGGATAGATAAGAGCTGAGTTATCAAGAGCAATGAAGCCTTCAGGGGCATGGTTTTGAATACGTATCATCAAAGTTGACTATTCTTTACTCCATGTTTAAAGAATGGAGTTTTCACCAGTTTTGCTTGTTTGAGATGGTTATGCACTTCAATCTCCACAATATCACCAAACTTTAGTCCAGTATCACGATTTATCATAACATATGCACAGAATATGCCAAGTGTAGGGCTCTTGGTGCCACTGGTTACAAACCCAATATCTTTGCCATCAAGAAATACGCGATATCCACCACGGGGCACAGCCTTGTCTACCATCTCGATGCCACGCAATGTTCTTGGAATTCCATTTTCCTTCTGCTCAACCAAAGCGGTCTTACCGCAAAAGTCATCCTTTTCCAGTTTTACGAATACACCAAGATTGGCTTCCAAAGGCGTGATACTATCACTTATCTCATGTCCATAAAGCGGCAACTTGGCTTCCATTCTCAAGGTGTCACGACAGCCCAGTCCACAACTGACCATTCCGAACGGTTTGCCTGCTTCCATCAAGATTTCCCAAAGACGAGGACCATCTTGTGCTGCACAATACAACTCAAAGCCGTCTTCTCCGGTATAGCCGGTTCTGCTGATAAGTGTAATTACATCATCTACTTCGCAAGGACTTTTGAATCTAAATGTCTTGATATCATCACAATCCGGTACCAATGTTTTCAAGATATCAACAGCCAATGGTCCCTGCAGAGCAATCTGCACCGTCTCGTCAGAAATATTCTGAACCATGGGACACTCGGATGCCCTTGGATTATCTTTGGTAATCCAAGCCATATCTTTCTCAATATTTGAGGCATTCATGACCACCAAGAAAGAGATATCATTTCGACGATAGATCAATAAATCATCAACGACAGTTCCATTTGGATAACACATCAACGTGTATCGGCATTGTCCCTTTTCCATATCGCTTATGGAATTCGTACAGAGATAATCCAAATAGGCAGCAGCAGTTTCCCCGTTGACATTACACTCACCCATGTGGGACACATCAAAGAGCCCTGCTCGTGTACGAACAGCTTCATGCTCTCCCAGAATGCCGGTCTCAAATTGAACAGGCAGCTCCCATCCCCCGAAATCAATCAGTTTTACGCCCGGGTAGGTATTATAACTCTCATACAGTGGTGTTCGTTTCATCTTGTATTCCTTGTTATGCTAGTGCAATCAATTCAATTTCGACTGCAACATCTTTTGGAAGTTTTGCCACTTGAACTGCAGAACGAGCCGGAAGAATGCCTTCTCCGAAATTTGCTGCATACACTTCATTGACTGATCCAAAATCATTCATGTCTTTTAAAAATACTGTTGCCTTTACTACCTTTGAAAGGTCACTACCAGCTTCAGCAAGTACAGCTTTGAGATTTTCAAACACTTGTTTTGCTTGCTCTGCAGCAGTAGAGCCGACCAGTGCTCCAGTCTTTGGATCGATTGGAATCTGACCACTGGTAAAAATAAACGGTCCGGCAATAACTGCCTGGCTGTAGGGTCCGATTGCAGCCGGTGCTTTATCAGTTGAAACTTGCGTTTTCTTGAATTGAGACGTCATTGAATTAGCTCCTTATTTTCTGGATGTAATTGGCAAAAAGCCAATAGACAGCCTTACATAATGTATCATAAAACACACGAAAGTGCATGCTTTGCAGCACAGAGAGTTTAAGAAAGGATAGAAATTAATTGGTCAGTATTTTGTGCTACAGCAAATGTACTTTCGTTCTTTTGATGCCCTTTTGGAAAACCAAATCCCCAATCCACCGCTATGAACGAAACTCCCGCCTGCTTTGCACCTTCTTGGTCATGTATGGTATCGCCGATCAATACTGCATCCTTCGCATCAATCTTAAGATCAGAGAGTACGTTATTAACGATATCTGCTTTGGAAAGGGTTGAGTGTTGATCAGATCCACGAATACTTTTGAAGTATTCACTTAGTTGAAAATACTCCAACATTTGTTTCGCAAGTGACTCTCCCTTCAACGTCCCTACGGCTAGGAGAAAACCATTCTCCTTCAGCTTTGAAAGGGTCTGAGCTATACCTGGGTATGGTTGGGCATTTATTCTGCCATAGGAATCATATTCACCCCTATAGATTTCCACCGCCTTATCTATCAATGCCGGGTCGAGATCATAGACATTCACAAAGCATTGCTTAATCGGGGGGCCGATGAATTTTTTTAATTGTTCAGGGTCCTTTTCAGGAGGCAACCCTAATTTCTCTACTGTAGCATTTGCGGATGCAAAAATACCTGGAGAGGTATTAAGCAACGTTCCATCAAGATCAAAGATTGCAAGTTTGAAGTTCATGACTGAACCATATGCAAAATCCAATCTTGTATCAACCCGTTGGAAGCAACGATATCACACCTATCATCAGAGAATGGGCGATCTGGATCCGCATGAGTCACAGCTCCTCCAGCTTCTTCCAAAATAACAGCGCCGGCTGCCATGTCATAGTATCCGAGGCAGAGCTCGTAATATCCATCTATCCGTCCAGCTGCAATGTAAGAAAGTTCCAGCGCACACGAGCCAAAGGATCTGAAATCGCTTGTATTATGAAAGATTTGGCGGGCAATGGAAAAATATTGATCGGCAAGTTCATGATGACGATGGGGAGGGACACAAACCATAAGTGCTTTGGAGATGTCAGATACATTGCTCACATGTATGGGCTCGCCATTCAAGTATGCTCCCCTGTTTTTACTTGCGTAGAACAATTCATTCTGGACGGGATTGAATACCACTCCTACCAAGGGGGCATATGCTTCCAGTTCCCACGCGATACTTATGGTATAGTTAGGTAAGGAACGGAAGAAATTGGTAGTTCCATCTATGGGATCAATAATCCACCTACCTTGTTCAGAATTCTCACTCTTGCCTGATTCTTCCCCGAAAATGGCATCTTCAGGAAAATGCTTTTGTATCTGTTCTATGATGATCCGTTCTGCGGCAATATCAATGTCAGTAACAAAATCATTCTCTCGTTTGCTATGGACGGAAAATGAGCCAGCCTTTTCCGCTTCAACTACATAAGAACCTGCGAGTTTTGCAGCTTGTATTGCAATATCGAGATGTTGCATTATGAGTTCATCAAGATTCACTTTGGTTGCTTCTTTTCTAAAATTCGCTCGCCAAGATTCACTACATACTTCCAATCGGCATTGGAAAAATCCTCAAAACGCAACAATTGTTCTTGAACGTAATACAACTGACTCCGTTGATTGTACCCGAGATACAATACGTCCCATTTTGTCTTGTTCTTGGTATACATGATGGCAGCAATGTTTTTCCTTCGATCCCAGGCTTTGAGTTTGTCTCCTATTTCTGTTATCAAGACAACTGTCAGGTCATACCCAGGAATTGTAAACATTTTATCCTTGAAATCACGAAGCTGTACATCTCGAGCTTGCTCGATTAAACGAGAAGTTGCTTGAAGAAGTTCAGGGTCTGCCGTTTGGCAGAAATCAAGAAAGAGTTGTTCGTCTGATTCCTGCAATCGTCTTAGGATTTCTTGTAGTGTAGAAGGAAGATAACCTTCAATTACAGGATCAAGTGTAGATACCGAAGCATCTTCTGCATGACTATTCGCTTCGTCCTCAGAAGTTGGGGCGACAGGCTCTGAACTAGTTTTAGCCATCGTATCAGCAAGAATAAACCGAGGATTCTCGGGAATTTGCTTAGCAGTTTCTTCTTCAATAATTTCTTTCTTCTCAACTTCTTGATTCGTTGAAAGTACGTAACTATGAGGAAGGGCTAGTCTGTTATCAGGATGGAACGGTTCTTCCTCGACGGGAGTCTCTTCCTCCACAGGGAGCTCTTCCTCCACAGGGAGCTCTTCCTCCACAGGGAGCTCTTCCTCCACAGGGAGCTCTTCCTCGACGGGAGTCTCTTCCTCGACGGGAGTCTCTTCCTCGACGGGAGTCTCTTCCTCGACGGGAGTCTCTTCCTCGACGGGAGTCTCTTCCTCGACGGGAGTCTCTTCCTCGACGGGAGTCTCTT
>QJZS01000231.1 GCA_003247345.1 Spirochaetales bacterium | reverse complement strand
CAGGAAAAACAGTTTGAGCGGGTCGGTGGTGAGAAATCGATTACCGTTGACGTCCGAATCGTATGCGCGACGAACAAGGATTTGCTCAAGGAGATTGAGAAAGGAAACTTCCGCGAAGACCTCTATTATCGTTTGAACGTTGTCCATTTGGAAGTTCCCCCTCTGCGCGATCGCAAAGATGATATTCCTTTGTTGATGACGTCGTTCCTTACGCAATTCAGCAAGGAAAACAACCGAACAATAGACGGGTTCTCCAATCAGGCAAAGCGTGCCCTGCTCAGTTATGACTGGCCGGGGAATATTCGTGAATTGCGAAATTGCATAGAAAGTTCGGTGGTGCTAGCACATTCTTCTATCATTGAATTGGAAGACCTTCCTCCTTCAGTATCCAATGCCCAGAATTCTGAGAATCTATCCTTGGAAGTGGGTATAACCTTGGCAGAGGCAGAAAAGCAGTTGATCATCAGTACCTTAGCGGGGTGTGGTGGAAATAAGACCAAGGCCGCAGAAGTTTTGGGAATCGGCAGGAAGACCCTTCACCGTAAATTACAGGAATATCAAATTGACGAAGAATGACATTTATTCCATTTTCGATGAAGGCGGATTACTGCAACAGAATTTTCCTAGTTATGAATATCGTGAAGGACAGTTGATGATGGCATCCCTGGTGAGGGATAGCTTTGAGCATAATGCCATTGCGGCAATCGAGGCGGGCACCGGGATAGGAAAATCTTTTGCCTATTTGGCAGTTGCCTTGTATGCTGCAATGCAAGATCCTGATGAGAAAACAGTCATAGCGACCAGCACGATCAATTTGCAACGACAGCTATATGAAAAAGATCTCCCCATGTTGTTTAAATTCCTGGGATTGTCCTGTAAAACGGCGCTTGCAGTGGGGCGTGGGAATTACGTATGCATCAATAGGTTCATGCAGGCAAAAGCCGAAGCGAGTTTGCTTGCCCAAGATCCTGCGAGTGAGCTCTATCAGGTCGCCCAATGGATCAAGGAGACCGAGTCCGGTCTGTTTGCAGATTTCCCGGGAAAGCTCAGCTCTGAGCTGAAGGGTGAGGTTTGCAGCGACGGGGATCTTTGTTCAAATCATGGATGTGCCTTTTTCAGGGATTGTTTTTACTTCAAGGCAAAAGCAAAAGCCAAGGATGCAAAGATCATCATCAGCAATCACCATCTTCTTTTTACCGATGCCCAGAACCGCTTTATCAGCGATGTCGGGTATGAGGATGAGATGATTCTCCCTCCGTTCAATCGTCTGATCATTGATGAAGCTCATAATATTGAAGCAAACGCTACCGAGTATTTCACAGAAGTATATGATTCTCAGCAATTGCTTCGTCAAATAGCCAAAATCCAAAAATCGGGAAGGTTCAGAGGTAAAAGTTTACTGGAGCAATTGGCAGACTATAGCAGTGATGCTGATATCATCGAACGAATTCAAGATGATATTATGCTATTGACTCAGGAAATAGGTACCCTTGATCAATATTTACTTGGTGTGTTCCAAAAGAATGATTTTCAGCCGGTTTTAATTAAAGTAGAGCAGCAAGGGCGATTGGAACAATTTGTAAAGGCGGCTACCAGCGTATCACAGGCAAGTGGCCGATTAGCCGCTAAGATCAATACGTTTCTGGAACACAACAAAGCCCCCCAGGAATTTGAGGGAAAAATCAACGAATTGAAAGTTCGGGGAACCCGTATCGCCATGATGAGCGAAGTACTGACAAAATTCTGTAATTTTACCTTGTGGAAAGATGAAGTCCACTGGTTCAATGCGGAAGCCTATGGTACGTATCGCTCTGTTCAGGTCTGTATTACTCCTCTTTCCATTGCCGATCTTCTTGTTGAGGCTGTATTTGCAAAGTTGCAGAGTGTAGTGTGTACCTCTGCCACCTTGGATTTGAATGATGAGTTTAAATTTTGGAGCAGTCGGGTAGGGTTGCCTTATGATGAACAAAGACCATTCTTGAAAGGAGCCTTTCGTTCTCCTTTCGATTACAAGAATAAATTGCTTTTGCTCACTCCTACGGATGCACCTATATATTCCAAAGATACGGAAGACGCCTACACACAGTACCTAGCAAACACCATTTTTAAATCCATCCAGTCTGCAGAAGGTGGTGCTTTGGTATTATTCACCAGTTACGCGATGCTCAAAAAAGTACAGCAGATGCTTGCTCAAAAATTTGAAGATGCAGGATTAGATCTCCTTTGTCAGGGAACTTTTGACCGATATACGCTGCTCAGTCGATTTATTGCAGAGAAGGACAGTGTGTTGTTTGCTACCTCTTCTTTCTGGGAAGGTGTCGATGCCCCTGGAGAAACATTGAGATTGGTAATCATCGTTAAATTGCCCTTTACCGTTCCTTCCGATCCTGTTTTTAAGGCCCGTTGCGAGGCAATAGACAGAAATGGAGGCAGTGGGTTTTATCAATTAGCTTTGCAATCCGCAACGATGAAACTCAAACAAGGATTCGGCAGATTATTACGTTCTACTTGTGACCGGGGTGTGGTATTAATTTTGGATAGTAGGGTGGTAAGCAAAAACTATGGGATGTATATGCTTCGCTCGCTTCCAGAAAGTTATCATCCCGATACAGAGACTGATGGCATCTGCGACAAAATTGAAAACTTCCTCTATGGGTAAAAAGATTTTGTTTTAATG
>QJZS01000069.1 GCA_003247345.1 Spirochaetales bacterium | reverse complement strand
ATGTTTTAAGAAAGCATGAATATTATGAAAAATTATCGAAATTATTGACATATCGTTACTATGAATCTGAGATATTAAAAATATTCCTGTAAAGAATTATTGTCTAATAGCAATACAGTGGCGTACTTCTCCAAATGAAAGCAACCGCCACAATTTCTTTTTAATTAGGGACCGATTACATATATTGGTTCCTGTTGACATACACAGCATATTCTAAACTTGGTAGACATTCAGTACTGATTCGCCGTATGCTACTTGCAATCTGGACATTGTTAGCTTTTTCTTTCGTGTAGACTGGTTGAATATCGTACTAGCCATTCGTGGCAAAAACATTTCCACAGAAAAGAGGATATACATGGATATTTCCACATTGATGAAGCAAGTCGATTCTTATACAAATGAGTTCACTGCCTTTCGTAGGGATTTCCACAAGCATGCTGAAGTAGCTTGGACGGAATTTCGTACTACCTCAAAGATCATAGAATTCCTGCAAGAAAGAAATATTCCCGTCCAGTTTGGGCTTGATGTCATCAATCCCGAATACACCTGGAGTTATCCCAACCAAGAGATTTTGGAAAAATGCCAGAAACGGGCAATACAAGAAGGTGCAAACCCAGACTTGGTAGCACGTATGAATGGCTACACCGGAGCAATGGCTCTCATCGATTCCGGCAAACCTGGCCCTACCTATGTCTTCCGCTTCGATATCGACTGTAACGACATTGATGAGGCAAAGGAGAACAGCCATCGCCCCTATGCAGAAGGGTTTTCCTCCATACATGAAAATTGCATGCATGCTTGTGGTCATGATGGGCATGCAACCATGGGGATGATCCTAGCCGCTGTGCTCTATGAAAACAGGGCCCAACTTCTGGGGAAGGTAAAGATTATTTTCCAGCCTTCAGAGGAAGGGGATAAAGGTGCTCAAGCTGTGGTCATGAAAGGCCTGCTGGATGATGCCGATATGGCATTCGGAATGCACTTGTATCCAACCGATGGGCCACAACCGGCTTTGGCTGGCACGCAAAAAGGCCTGTATGCAACCACTAAATTTGATGTCACCATCAACGGAAGAAGTTCCCATGCTGGAGCATCACCACAGACAGGAAACAATGCAATTATGGCCGCCGTGATGGCTATCTCAAGCATGCAGTCGTTTTTGCAGGACGGCAGAGGCCCTACACGATTGAATATTGGTACCATATCTGGAGGAACAGGACGGAATGTCATCCCTGGAAAATGCTTTTTTAGGGCAGAGACTAGGGCTTCCGATACCGATGCAGAAAAAAGGTTGTTCAATTCAGCAATCGGATGTGTAAAAGCCGCATGTGAGGCGTTCGGATGTACCTATGACGTAAAAATCATGGGTTCTTGCCCGACGGGATCCGGAGATGAGGATCTTGCAGCACAAATTGTTGAAGCCACCTCCATCGTTAGTGATTTGAAAACCAGACAACTAGTACTGAACAATACCGGCGGAACCGATGATTTTGCATACATGATGGAACATCTGCAAAATCGAGGGAAGAAAGCCTGCTACATGGCACTGCTTACAAACATCACTTCTGACTTGCATAATAATTATTATGATTTTGATGAGTCTTGTTTACCGGCTGGTGTAAAAAGCTGTTTGGCAATCCTTCATTATTTCTATGAAAAAATAGAATCGGGGAAATAATATGAAATACATTTGTTCGGCCTGTGGAAAAGAGGTAGAGACCTCTACAAGAAAAGCAAAATGCGACTGTGGAGGACTTTGGAAATTGAACTATAAGGCTCCAATGTTCGACTTGGCATCAGTTGATACCAAAACATGGAGCATCTTTCGCTATCGCTCGTTTATGCCCCTTGAGGATGATGCTTGGAAGGATATATCACTAGGTGAAGGACTCACCCCGGTCGTACCATTTGATGAAGACCTGTATCTGAAAATGGATTATTTCATGCCTACCCTCTCCTTCAAAGACCGCGGTGCAGCAGTTTTGGTCGCCCATTGTAAATCCATTGGGGTCACTTCGGTGGTACAGGACAGCAGCGGAAATGCTGGCAACAGTGTGGCAGCGTACTGTGCAAAAGCTGGAATCGAGTGCGAGATATTTGTTCCAGAAGGCACTTCTCCTAAAAAGATTGATATGATCAAATCTCATGGAGCCAGTGTCACCGTAGTTGAGGGCTCAAGGGATCATTGTGCGGAAGTGTGCAGGGCAAAAGTAGATACAGAAGGTAAATACTATGCAAATCATGTGTATAATCCTTACTTCTATGAAGGCACAAAGACCTATATCTATGAAATCTATGAACAGCTGGGCAGAATCCCTGCAAATATATTTATTCCTCTTGGTAACGGTACGCTGTTCATTGGAGTAGTCAAAGCTCTGGAAGAACTACTGGAAAGCGGCATCATCTCAAGCATGCCGAACATCGTAGGGATCCAGAGCGAGAACTGCAATCCTTTTGTCAAAGCCCTTGAAAGAGGAGAAAAGCTACCTGCTAAAGTTGAGGTAAAACCGACTATGGCGGAGGGGATTGCCATCGGCGTCCCCATGCGAGGTGAAGAAATCCTTCAGTACGTTTACAAATACAATATCAAGCTGATCATGGCCCCAGAAGATAAAATTCTTGAAGCACGAAGCATACTTGCGAAGAAAGGCGTCTACTGCGAGCATACCACTGCTGCTAATTACGCTGCGTATGTCAAATATTGTGAGCTCTATGGAAAGACCCCGGATAGTATCATTCCTATGTGTGGGGCAGGACTTAAATCCGATCACTAACAAAATAATTATAGATTAAAACCTTACCTCCCTGCTCTTTATCCTATCTCGGTTTAATGAAGATAGGATATTTTGTAAATAATATGTCAAACGCTTGACATATTATTTCTAGAAGTTCATAGTGACCTCTCGTAAACGAGGAGACAACTATGAAAAATGGAGTCATGTTGATCACCTATCCCGACTCTTTGGGATCAAATCTTAGGGATCTTCAGACCGTTCTATCTACACATTTTAAAACTGCGATTACATCCATTCATATTCTGCCATTCTTCCCCTCTTCCGGCGACAGAGGCTTTGCCCCTTATACCTATCAAGAGGTAGATCCTGCTTTTGGGACTTGGGATGATATTGAAACACTCGCCAAAACGTATGACTTGATGTTTGACTATATGATCAACCATATTTCAAGAAAGAGCCCTCTGTTGTCCAAATTCCTTACAGAAGGGACAAATTCCCTCATACAAGACTATTTTATAGACTATGACTCCTTCTGGGGCGGAGAGCCGACAGAAGAGCAAATACAAAAGATATATAAGAGAAAACCCAAAGATCCTTATGAAGTGGTTCGTTTCGAGAATGGGGAAGAGAAAAAACTTTGGAGTACTTTCAGCGATCAACAAATTGATCTTAACGTAACCACAAGATTGGGAAACGCCTTCATGAAGGAGAATTTGGAAAGTTTAGCCAAACATGGTGCGAAACTTATCCGTCTCGATGCCTTTGCCTATGCAATCAAGAAACCCGATACAGACTGCTTCTTTGTTGAGCCCGAAACATGGTATCTGCTTGCAAAATGCAGGGAATCAGTAGCACCCTTTGACGCTGATGTTCTTCCTGAGATTCATGAACACTACTCCATCCAGTTCAAGCTTGCTCGCAATGGATATCCTGTGTATGACTTTGCCCTCCCTATGCTGATGCTTCATGCGCTTTATTTCCATCAGACACAATTCTTGAAGAATTGGTTCACGATTTGTCCTCACCATCAATTTACCACTCTCGATACCCATGATGGGATCGGAGTTGTGGATGTATATGGATTGCTCCCCGAAGAAGAAATTGAGGCAACCAAAGAACATTTGTATGCCTATGGAGCCAATGTAAAGAGAATCTATAATTCCGAGACATACAACAACCTAGATATTTATCAGATTAACTGTACCTATTATTCTGCCCTCGGCAACAATGACAGAGCATATCTGCTTGCCCGTGCTGTACAATTCTTCAGCCCAGGTATTCCTCAGATCTACTATGTCGGGATGCTTGCAGGAAAGAATGATCTAGAACTTTTAGAAGAGACGAAAGAAGGTCGAAACATCAACCGACATTATTACAGCGCTGAAGAAATTGACAATGAAATGCAAAGACCAGTAGTACAAGCTTTGAAAGTATTGATGGAGCTTCGCTCTTCCCATCCTGCTTTCGAAGGAGAATTCCATATGGTGGAGGAAGAAGATTCGGCCCATCTTTCACTTTACTGGGTGAATGGAGAGCGAAAACTTACACTTCACGCGGAGTTTGTCTCATACTCTTTTACCATCGAAGAAGATGGCGATATTTTGGTAAAACTATAAATGGCAACTATCAAGGATGTCGCAGAGCTTTCAGGGGTTACTGTAACCACCGTCTCGCGGGTGCTGAATAATCGTGGGTACCTCAGTGAAAAAACAAAAAAGAAAGTATCTGAGGCGATAATTGCCCTCGATTACCATCCCAACGAAATGGCTCGGTCCCTTGCTCAAAAACAGACTTCCCTGTTGGGTGTTATCGTCCCCTCTCTACTTCATCCTTATTACAGCGAATGCATCAATGCTCTGGAAAAGCATGCATCCTCGCATGGCTTGAAATTGTTGGTTTGTAATGCACAGCGAAGTCCACAGAAGGAAGCAGAGTATATTGATATGCTCAAAGCCAACAAGGTGGCAGGTCTCGTGCTATGCACCAACAGCAGAAGTTCAGTCCGTCTCTTGGCAAATCTCCCGGTAGTGACATTGGAACGCTCAATCAGTTCCAATGTACCAGCTATCGTGTGCGACAACACACAAGGAGGACAACTGGCAGCAAGGCATCTCATTGCACAAAAATGTACCAATCTGGTAATGATCAGCGGCAATCGATCAACTGAGGAGCGTGCTAATGGATTTGCAAAGATGTGCGAACAAGTTCATATTCCCTATAAAATACTGAAGACCAATCAAAGCCAATTCAATCATCTTGATTATACCGACTTGATTCAGGAAATTTTCACAGACCCCGCCGTCGATGGGGTTTTTGCATCTAGTGATGTGATTGCAACCCAAGTAATCCAAGCTTGCCATAAGAAGGGTCTATCTATACCTGAGGATATGAAAATAGTGGGCTTTGATGATGTAGAGCTGTCCCGTATGGTTAGCCCAAGGCTCACCACCATCCATCAACCCATCGAGGAACTATGCAAAGAAGCAGTGCAAACAATCATTGATTGGGACAAGGAGAGAGGCAAGGAACAAATCATACTTCCTGTCAGACTCGTGCAAAGAGAAAGTACTTAAATAACTTCTGCACTCTCTTCGATTTCTTCAATCACTTCATCATCAGCGCTGAGGATTCTATCCATCTCCTCATGTACAGCTTTTGTGTAAGGTCCCAAAGTAAATAAAGGTCTGAGCCGTTGGAACAGCGGCCGCACAAAATGCCTGAGCTGACTCTTGTCTTTTTCCAAGGTAGATTTACTCTGGAGAACCAAAACGGTTACGGCAGAAGGTGAATTGTAGGTTCCTACCTCAACGAATCCGAATTTCTTGTAGAGCTTTATTGTCTTGGTATCATCGGCAAATACATCAATGATCAATTCCTCAATACCTATTGCTCTTGCTAGCAAGAAAACCAGAATGATCAAACCAATCGAAGCTGAGGTATTCCGCATTTCCGGTAGTACTGCCAATCGAATAATCTCTGCACATTTCTTGGTTTTCAAGACTGACTCTATATCAAAATATTTTGATATAGGTAGTGGCCAGAAATCATCACTGGTCATAAGAGAAACCGTTCCAACGGGTTGCAGTCCCTTGAATGCAAGAATATGTATTGCTTTCTCATCAACTTTCCGGTGGATTGATTCTTCAATATAGCCCTTTTCCCCTACCAGAACTTTTCGTTGGATGAAGAACACGTCATTCATCCCGTGCATATCCTCAACTAAGGAAAATTTGATAATTTCCTTGCCTTCTTCATTCAAGGGGAAGATCGTATTGAACTCCGATCCTATCCTCTCTTCACTTTTCACTCTAATACGCCCCCCCATCTTCTCGACTATGCTATAGCAGTTTGAAAGCCCCAATCCAGTTCCTTTTCCCGGAGCTTTAGTAGTGAAGAATGGGGTAAATATCTGGTTCATGTACTTCTCAGGAATACCACACCCAGTATCGGCAATCTTGATTTGTACAAAGTCATCTTCTTCGACACACGAAAGGGTCAAAGTCCCTTTCCCATCCATTGCTTGGAATGCATTTACGATGAGATTAAGGAAAAGCTGCTGCAGCTCACCTTCATTTGCTTGGATGAAAGGTAGTGCATGGTAATTTCTCTTGATTTCTATGTTCTGGGAATCAACACCGCGCTGTGCAAGTCTGAGGGAGAATTCCAAAACTTTGATAAGCTCTACTTCCTGAGTCTCTTTGGCTTCTTCCTTGCGGCTATAGATTGCTAGTTCTTTGATTACATCACTGGCAGTCTTTGAATAACTTAGGATGTCATTGAGGTATTCGAAGTGCGGGTTACTCTCTTCCACCTCACTGAGCATAATTTCGGCAGTTCCTACAATCCCTGCCAAGGGATTATTTAATTCATGGGCAATACCGGTGGCTAGCGTTCCGATACCTGCCATCTTTTCTGTTCTTACCAGTTCTTCCTGCATATGTTTTTGCTCGGTAATATCATTAAGGATTTCAATGAAGACACCCTTTGCCTTATCTGCAGACCTGACAGAGTGGAATTGGAAGGAGAAGATGCTGTCTTTTACTTCAGCCTCTGTTTCCTGCATGACTCCGTTATGGAGACATTCCTGGCCTTGGCAGAATCGACACGGCCTATTTCTGTTGAAAAGAGATCTATAACACTTGCTTCCGATGAGTTCTTCACGTTGATGTCCTACAAAACTGACAGCAGCGGAGTTTACTTCTTGAATGGTGTAATCTATATCGATCAAGCAGACAGGGGAAGCTATACCATTGAAGATTGCTTCCAACTTATTTTTACTCATGATCAGCTCTTCGCCTTGGGATCTTAGCTGTTCAAACGAGAGTGCATTCTCCAAAGACAAGCTGCTCTGAGATGCCAGAATTTCCAATGCTTCCCTTTCAATTTCGCTGATAACCACCTTCGATTGGTCGTATCCGATAAGGATGTATCCGGCAATCTGGTTTCGGAAAACAAGGGGAATTAATACGTCTGCAGCTGGCAAGGATTCACTGACAGCCAACCTCTTTTCATCAGGGGTAACACTTATTACAGAAGACAGGTTTTCTCGTTTGCAAACTGCTAATTTATACCCGATCTCACGAGGAAATGAAAAGATAATTTCCTGGCCAACTGCACGTTCAGAGGGGCAGTTGTTGTTGGCTACCAACGTGAATTTTTGTTCATCATCCAATCGCTTGGCTATGAATACTACCCATTCTGCTTTCAAGCCTGTCCTGAGGTTCTCTACTACTTCCTTTCCTAATTGATGCAAATTAACAATGGTAGTTAATCGCTTGCTGAGATTCCTGATTGTCGTTTGATATGGGTGACGGCGTGGAATGAGGACATTATCGACCCAATAAGCAATAACGTTACGGAGTGGATGGATGATCAGAACTGTAGCAATACCAAGGATGAAGGAAAGCTGAAAAATATTGCCCGGAGCAAAATTTACATTGAACAGTTTGATGAAGGAAATAATCAAACCGTAGAGGAGCGAAGCAGCAATTGCCAAGAACGTCGAATAGATGATGGAAATACCCCATCTGGAATAGTTGATCAGCTGATATTTATAAATAGTGTAGAAAAGAAGTACTGCATTTATTGTTGCTGCAAAAATATCAACTGGATATCGTCCGAAATTTGGGAATACGTTCATGAAAATGCCAACAAGCATAATCACTACACCAACGAGAGGAAGCAATAAATTGCGATGGAATCTTTGCAAGCTATTTCTTCTATTGCCAAATAGCAGGATTAATAAAGTAAATACCAGATATACATAGCTCAGCGAATAAGCACCAAGTGCACCGGCTGACAATACATAGTAGAAAGCACCATCTGCCGTAAACCCTGCATCACTTACAATATTGCCTGAAAAGTTCAGGTACATGAGTGGAATCAACAACAAATAGCTGTATTTCAAGAAAGCTCTAATCGTATGTTTGTTGATTTCTAAAATATCAACAATAAAGTTACACAGTGCATAGGGCACACTTAGAAGACCGACCAGCATAATACGGTTCCAAAACAATGGGGTAAGGACCGGACTGTTGAGGTGCATCATCATGGATCCGAAGCTCCAGATGGCTACGAATATCATGTACAACTGGAAGGACCAGTAAAATCGGTCTTTTTTATATTGCAAGAATCCAAAGATGACAAATGACACATATAAGACAAACGCGACACCAGGTATTATAGTAGAAACATCAATAATCATCGGGATTCCTCAATTATTCTTTCATTCAGGCAAAATATGTATTATTATAGGGGAAAATTATGGACTTAATCAAACTATTTCTGCTAGGAGCAAGTGGATATTTGCTCGCAGCCTTATACGATATTGCGCTATTGTATAGACATTTTACGCTAAGCAAGGTTTTATACCTTGGTTTCTTTGTGACAGCAGTTCCCTATCCCCTAATTTTTATGCAATACGCAAGTCCGCATACACTACTTTTTAGTATTGTGTTAATTATTTTTATGACTCTTTCATTGATACTTCTTATCTATTCGGTACTTCTTGAAATCCCCTTGAAAGCAGATAAAAGCGGGGATGTATATACTAAAGGTACCTACAAGATATGTCGCCATCCCGGGTTTCTTTGGTATACAGCCTTCAACTTGTGCACTGCCCTATATTTTTGGTATGCTCCAATTACCATGGTATTGCTAGGATACACATTTTGTAATCTTATCCTTGTAACTTTGGAAGACTTGGTGCTGTTTCCTAAAATGTTCCCTACCTACAGGGAATACAAGAAGACAACCCGCTTCTTGTTTCCTTTTTGAATTATAGATACGGAGATGCTTGATGACTAAACATATTGTAACAACTGATGATGATCCAGCAATCCGAAAAGTACTTTCGATCATACTCAAAAAAGCAGGATATCTAGTAACTGCGTGCGAGAATGGACAAGAGTTGCTCGATTTCCTGAAGAAACCGGATCAAGGCGTTGATTTGCTTATGCTCGATATCAAGATGCCGGGCTTATCTGGTTTTGAACTATTGGAACGTGTACAAATCCTGTATCCAGAACTTCCCGTAGTCATGCTTACAGCATTCAATGATTTAGATACCGGAATGAAAGCTATTCGCTTAGGAGCGGCAGATTATCTCACCAAGCCTATTCATCAAGAGGCTTTGCATACATGTCTCAAGCGAGTATTGAGTGAATCTGAAAAGAATAAACAGCAGGCGTATGCTGATAAAGAGAGCCTAGCAATAAGAAAGAAATTGGAAAGTGATCTAAGACACGCACAATTGACGTTACAGCAATCTACGATTTCCACCCTAGAAGCATTCTCTGAAACGATTGAACAAAAAGACCCTTACACGAAAGGACATTGCCATAGGGTCAGGACTATTGCTATGGCTTTAGGCAAGGCAATGAATCTGTCTGAAGAGGTTATGGAAACTTTGGAAGGCGGCTCAATTCTGCATGATATTGGCAAAATCAGCATTCCTGAGGAAATTCTGAATAAGAATGGCAGATTGACAAAAGAAGAATATCACCTGATTCAATCCCATCCCTTGGCAGGAGAGAAAATCATTGCTCACCTACCTATGTTCAAGCGCTATATCCCGATTGTACGGTCCCATCATGAACGTGTGGACGGTAAAGGGTATCCTGATGGTTTGACTGCAGACCAGATTCCAGTGGAAGTGCGGATTGTAAGCCTTGCTGATGCCTTCGACGCAATGACAAGTAGCCGTGCTTACCGCGAAGCCCTGCCTACTGAGATTGCAGTAGAAGAACTGAAACTTAATGCAGGGAGCCAGTTCGATCCACAGTTGATAGATGTGTTCATTGAACACGAACTGTATTTGCTGTAAAAATCTCGACATCTATTCTTATGTGCATTACCCTCAAGGAAGAGGGAGCTATAAACATGTCATTCAGTATAATCTATGGTGATATTACCAAACAGAACGTAGA